>NZ_JBKHHI010000526.1:0-3950 GCF_046539235.1 Coleofasciculus sp. | reverse complement strand
TTATAGCACTAAAGTGCTAACTACGAACCTGAATATCGCTCAGCTATGCGTTTATAGCACTAAAGTGCTAACTACGAACCTGAATATCGCTCAGCTATGCGTTTATGGCACTAAAGTGCCTACTACGAACTGTGTTATACTGGCTTTGAGTATTGAGTTTATTTATTTATAATATTTGTTGGATCAATATTTGAAACAAAAAGCGCTCAAAACTTAAATTAAGTTAACTGAAAATTGCCTTTGGCAAGCACTTCAAGAAAAGGAGTCAAGCGGTGAAGCGCGTGAATCAAGCGTGGAGCAGGGCTTGTCGGATTATAGCCGCAACCTGTCCCATGTTATCGTTAATGGTTATTACCCCGAATGTAGCGTGGTCGAGCATGGTACAACTCGATACCAGTCCCCAGGATACAACCATTACTACTATTGCCCAGAATACATATCCTAGTGGGAGTTTGGACTATACCCGGCAATTTAACCAAGAACTTCAACAAATTGGACAGATATCCCCTCAAGTCTTTCAGCAGCGATATGCCAGTCAAGCTGACTATTTGCCTCAAATTAGTTGGGATGTGACGACGGCGAAGTTTTGGGATGACTTTAATTTATCACCAGAGGATATTTCTCGGCGGTATTGGGATCAGACGATGCCAATTCAACCTCGCGATGATTTTCGCCTGAATGGGGAAGAACTGGCGATTTTTAAACGCAATGGCTTTGTTGTCAGTGAACGGATGAGCGCTCCTAGCTTTGCTGCTGTATTTTATAACATTTATAGTCGAGATTTGCCTGTTTTTGTCTCTAGTGATGCGTTACTTCATGCATGGCATCGGTCTTATGATGCTATGTTAGAGGAATTAGAAGCCGAGTATTTGGCGCGATCGCTCTCTGAAATCTTAGCGGGTATGGCGCAGAGGCTGCCTCAAGTACGACAGGAGTATGGGAATGGTGTATTAGAGGAGAGTATCCTTGATGCCGATTATTTTATCGCCGTTGCCCGATCGCTACTTTCCGGGAATCGAGTCAGAACCTATTTTAATCAGAATAGTCGCGTCGCTGAAACCCTTGATGCCATTGAATCTGGGCAGCTTCAAGAGTTTAACTTATTTGGACGCGATCGCCGCGTTGATTTTTCCCAGTTTAAACCCCGTGGGCATTATGAAAAATCAGAGGCGCTGAAAAAGTATTTTCGGGCAATGATCTGGTGTGGCAGAATTGATCTGCGGATTGCCGGGAATCCAGACGAATCTTCGCCACGGGAACTCGGTATCGCGATTATCCTCAACCATCTCCTCAACCAATCCGGGAAATTCTCCCAATGGCAACAGTTTGACCAAATGTTGCAAACCTTTGTCGGTCAAACTGATTCGATGACATTTGCCGAATTGAATGATTTCTTGGCAGAAAATGCGATTACATCCCCCACAGATATTAAAACATTATCCACCCTGGAACAACTGCAAACTGATATTTTAGCCACGCCATTAGGGTGGCAAAGTATTCGGGGAGATTCCTATCAATCACCCTCAGATTCCCAGCAAATCCAACTTCCCCGCAGCTTTACCCTTCTCGGTCAAAAATTCGTCTTAGATAGCTGGGTGTTGAGTAAAGTGGTTTACGATGACATTCTCTGGGATGGAGAGAAAGTACCACGTCGTATTCCCAGTAGTTTAGATGTGGCGTTTGCCGCGTTAGGAAATAATCAAATTGTCCCCGAATTAGTGGATCGGATGACGAATAGAGAGGGGCGTCAATTTCGAGATGGACTCAATTATCAACATCACTTAGCTGCTGTCAAAACCGTTGTGGATCAGCAAAATCCCGCCATCTGGGAACAAAATATTTACCTGAATTGGTTAGCCACATTACGGGAACTTTCGACACCAACCACCGAGGCAAAATACCCGGAAGCAATGCGGACAAAAGCCTGGGCAATGAAAACCTTAAATACCCAATTAGCCTCTTGGACTCAGTTACGCCACGACACGATTTTATATGCCAAACAATCCTACACTGGTGGAACTCGTTGCTTTTACCCCGCCGGATTTGTTGAACCCAGACCAGAATTTTGGGAACGGTTTGAGAGGATGGTACAGTTAGCCGCCAAACAGATTAATCAAACCAGTTTTCCCGGTTCATCTCGCCAGATTCAGGAACGACAAGTCGAATTCTTAGAGAACTTTGCCGAAAAATTAGCCATCCTGAAAGACATTGCCACCAAGGAATTGGCACAGCAGGAACTTAGCCAAGCTGAGACTCAATTCCTTAGAGATATTGTGGAAATCGATGGCGGTTCAGGGGGTCCTTACTACAGGGGTTGGTATCCGTCTTTGTTCTACGAAGAACCGAAGGATTCTAATAGTTGGGATGCGATTGTTGCCGATGTGCATACGGATGTTCCCGATCCCGTTTTTGGTGATCCGGGGGCGGTACTGCACCAAGGTGTGGGGAATGTGGATTTGCTGATGATTGCGGTAGATAATGGTGAAGACAAAATGGTGTATGCCGGACCTGTTTTAAGCCATTATGAATTTGAAATGCCGGGAGTTGTTCGCAAATCGGATAGTGAATGGCAGAATGATATTAAGGAGGGAAATGTTCCCCCACGTCCCCAGTGGACGGAAGGGTATCTGGTGCCGGGGACAGCGGAAATACAACCTCATTTTTATAGGGATAATTAGGACTTGCTGCACAACCCGTCAACCCTTATCTATCAAGGGTTAGAGGAGGTTTAAAGCTGACTATAAGTGCAAAGTGCCATCATTTAATTCCCGCCTAACCCACGATGTCGGTTATAAAGGCAAATATTGAACACGATTGGCAAATTCTTCAAGATGACCCACTTTAGCAATAATTTCTAAGTCACGGATACAATCACCAATAGAAATGGATAACTGGGACGTATAAATAACGCCAGAGAAGTTAATGCCTGCTGCTTGACGACGTTGAGCTTCAACTAAAAAATCCTGATCTTGTGAAAATATGACACGTCTAAGTTCAGTCGCACGGTCAAGTAAAATGGGATCAGGTGTATTGGCTCGTTCGTCTTCTTGCACAGTCAGCACATCTATCCCTCGCAACCGTAAACCCAGTGTAATTGAACGCCGGATATGTTCATCCATATACAGGGCGACAGTCATGGTAATAGCCCTTGCGATCGCAGTCGGGCAACAAAAGGAGATTCCCCAGCTTCTTGGCGTGATTGTGCGGCATAGTCCTCACGACGTTTGATATCAGCATCAAGTTCTGATTTATGATCCCAGTAATACGCTAATGCCGAATGAATTTGGCTCATGGACAAATAGGGATGATTTAAGTGAATCTCTTCAGGACTCCAACCATAAGCAATTTGAGCCGTGACGATTTCAATGACTTTCATTGTGGTTCCAGCGATGAAGGGAACATTGCGTTCATTAAGTTCCACATATTTATATTCCGTGGTTGTTACTGGCATGGTTGATAGTGAAAGAATTGGGAATTATATACGAGTTTAACCCCTGTAGGGGCGACCAGCCTGCATTTTTTACTCAAGTTAGGCGGGTTTCCCTTTCCTCAATGTGGTGGGTTACGGCGGATAGTTCATTTAACGGTTAAGTGCCATCATTTAATTCCCGCCTAACCCACCCTACAAATACTACGGGGTACGGAAAGGACATCAGTTAGTCCAACAGGGAACAGGGAACAGTAAAGAATATCCACGCCCTGTCTTCACGCCCTGTCTTAGTACAGCTATATTGACATCGGGTATCCCGGCAGAACATCGAATGTAGGGGCGGGTTGAGGAGTAAAATTAACCCAGAAATCAATAACATTTCTACAAAACCCGCCCTTACCCATCCTGTAACTCCCCGACATCTTTGGCATGCGATCGCGGTGGAAAATCGGGTGGGTGTTGTTGTCAGTTTTGAGGTGAATCAAATTTAGGTTGGGATTAGGGCGGGTTTTGTTGTTTG
>NZ_JBKHHI010000525.1:0-3952 GCF_046539235.1 Coleofasciculus sp. | reverse complement strand
GAAGGAACGATAGCGCCAAATTGAATTCGGACCTGACTGAATCGTCTCACGGGTGACGTGGCGGCGCAGGGCGTCGTAGTCATACGTGACTTCCAACGGACCAAAGCAGAACTCGCAAACGTGGATGGGTTGGAGTTCATATTCAGCACCACACTCTTTACAGGTGAGGTTTTTGAATGTAGCAGAGGTGCTGGATGTATGGGGGATGGTTGCCTGGGTCATGATGTGATTTCTCTCTATCCGTCAACGTTTTGCTGATAGTAGCACAGCTCAAAACTACCGTCAAATATACCCGACTTTTTTTATCGGGTTTGAATTTGGCTGGGCGGAGGGGGATATAGGGAAGATGCGATCGCCTTACCCTGAGTGCAAGATGAATCCGGCGGTGTCGAAAATGGCATCGCTACCTTAGAAACGGGGCGGGTGCGAGTTAAGTTAGGGGTTTGAGCCGGGGCGTTATCGGTTGTCTTAATTCTTGGGGAGAAATAATAAGTTATAAGTAATACTGTAGGGGCGGGTTTAGCCACTCAAACAAGCTTGTTACCAACAACTGAGCAACAAAACCAGTCCTTATTCATAAGTCATAAAGATGTTTTCACCTTTCATCTAAACTGGCTATATATTTCATGTCAATGCAGTGTGGTCATTCAGAACAACAAACTTATAACTTTATCACTTCTATAGTATGGATACTCTAACCAAGCTGGCTAATCGCCGTTATTTTGACCAACAACTTGAACAAGAGTGGCATCATTTAAATGTCGAACAGTCTCCTCTATCCTTGATTTTGTGTGATATTGATTGTTTCAAAACCTACAACAAAATCTATGGAATAGCAGCGGGAGATGAGTGTTTGCGACGCATTGCCGATTGCCTACGTAGTTGTGTCAAGCGGACAACAGATGTCGTGGCGCGTTATGGGGGAGAAGAATTTGCGATTCTTTTACCGCATACTAATGCTATGGGAGCTTTTGAAGTAGCAGAAAAGATGCGAGAGAAAATCAAATCCCAAGGCATTGAATTTAAACCGCCTGACAGGTTCAATTTACCCGCGCCTGTTGTAACCGTTAGTTTAGGTGTGTCAAGTCTGGTTGACCCCCATACTGACATTGATGCCTTGATTATGGCGGCAAATCAAGCCCTTTATCTATCGAAACAGCAAGGACGCGATCGCGTTACTCTGAGTTCAGTATAAGTGGTTATCGAGCGAGAAGCCAGCTACGTCCTTTGTAAGGGTTTGAGGTATATTTACAGAACTTAATAGAGTTCGGTCTATTTCCACCAACCTACTTGGAACCAGAAGCTGTTCTTGAATGCCCTGTACCCTGTTCCCTAACCAGGGACGAATGACACACATTGTAAACAGATGTTACGAACAATTTAAAATATGTTGAGAAATGTGCCAAACCTCAAATACGGTCTTATCCTTGGAACTTAAAGAAATGTGTCGAGGTTGATGATGGAACAATTTAACAAATATCGCTTGATCTGCACCCTGAGTTTTGGCGATATCTATGGACAAGTCATTGTGTGGTTAATCGTCATTTTCATAAGTCTTGCCTCTGCACTAGCGCTGTGGAGTGCCGATCGCCAAATTTATGCGTTGGCAACGGTGGGATTAGTCTTGGTCTTGTCTTTGCCCTTTTTACTTTTTGCCTTTGTGACCACATTGCTGAATCATATTGAAATATTAGCGATGGATGAGCAGGAAACAACGGCTGCCGATCGCAGCAGTCGCGGTGCATCCCAACCGGCTCAGGCAACTAGCTAGTACCAGAAGGCTCTAAGTCAGACTAACTTTTCACGGGATGTGGTGTCTCTGTAGGGGCGGGTTTCACCACTATCTTTTCGGTTGCAACCGGATGTAACTAAACCCGCCCCGACTTTCGGTAGGGAATTTTAGTAATCAGTCAAGATAGATAACAGCAGAAATTCAATCGAGTTGAGATGCGAGAACACGATGTCATTATTGTCGGCGGTGGTTTAGCCGGGTGTCGGGCGGCGTTGGAAATTAAACGCACTGATCCGAAGCTGAATGTGGCACTGGTTGCCAAAACCCATCCGATTCGTTCCCACTCCGTTGCTGCCCAAGGGGGAATGGCGGCGACGCTGAAAAATGTGGATGCTGAGGATACCTGGGAAGCCCACGCCTTTGATACGGTTAAGGGTTCGGATTATCTGGCGGATCAAGATGCGGTGGAAATCCTCACCCGCGAAGCCCCCGATGTGGTGATTGATTTAGAACATCTGGGGGTACTCTTTTCCCGCTTACCCGATGGTCGCATTGCCCAACGTGCCTTTGGGGGTCATTCCCATCGCCGTACCTGCTATGCTGCCGATAAAACGGGTCATGCGATTCTGCATGAACTGGTAAGTAATCTCCGCAAGAATGACGTGACGGTGTACGAAGAATGGTACGTCATGCGGCTAATTTTGGAAGATGGGCAGGCAAAAGGGGTGGTGATGTTCAACATCATGACAACTCACCTGCAAGTGGTACGGGCAAAGGCGGTGATGTTTGCCACAGGGGGCTATGGACGGGTGTTTAATACCACCTCCAATGATTTTGCCTCGACGGGGGATGGCTTAGGCATGTCCGCGTTGGCGGGAGTACCGTTGGAGGATATGGAGTTTGTCCAATTTCATCCAACCGGGTTGTATCCGGTGGGTGTGTTAATTTCCGAAGCAGTACGGGGTGAAGGGGCATATCTAATTAATAGCGAAGGCGATCGCTTCATGGCAAATTATGCCCCGAGTAAAATGGAACTCGCCCCACGAGATATTACCTCACGCGCGATCGCATTGGAAATTCGTGCCGGTCGAGGGGTTCATCCGGATGGCAATCCTGGCGGTCCTTGTGTCTATCTGGATTTGCGACATCTGGGTAAGGAAAAGATCATGAGTCGGATTCCCTTCTGTTGGGAAGAAGCCCACCGACTTGTTGGGGTTGATGCGGTATACGAACCGATGCCCGTGCGTCCTACCGCTCATTATTCCATGGGGGGAATTCCCGTCAATACCGATGGACAGGTGCGAAGTGGACCCGATGGATTGGTTGACGGATTTTTTGCGGCTGGAGAATCCGCTTGTGTCTCGGTTCACGGTGCTAATCGCTTGGGGAGTAATTCCCTGCTAGAGTGCGTGGTTTACGGCAAACGAACGGGGGCTGCGATCGCGCAATATATTCAAAACCGCAAATTACCGGACATTGATGAACAAGTCTATCTCAATGCTGCCCAGAATAAGATTAATGCATTGCTGGGTCAATCCGGAAGCCTACGCATCGATAAACTACGTCAAAACTTCCAAGACTGCATGACTCAATACTGCGGCGTCTTCCGCACCGAGGCATTAATGCAGGAAGGATTGCATCAACTGCAACAGTTGAAACAGCAGTACCAAAATATCTATTTAGATGACAAAGGAAGCTGCTGGAACACGGAATTAATCGAGGCGTTAGAACTGCGGAATCTCATGGTAGTTGGCGAAATCATTCTCACCTCTGCCTTGAATCGCCAAGAAAGTCGCGGTGCCCATTCTCGTGAGGATTATCCCCAACGGGATGATACCAACTTTTTGAAGCATACCTTGGCGTACTATTCCTCAGCCGGAATTGATTTGCAGTATAAATCGGTGGCGATGACCCGATTTGAACCCCAAGAACGCAAGTATTAAGCAATTCTTGCTCCCCTCTCCTCATTCTCCCCTTACTAAGGAGGAAACGTTCCCTCCCCTTGATCAGGGGAGGGTTAGGGAGAGGTTGTGTCAAACTATTGCGTTCTGGCAAGAGCTTAAATTGACACCAATGAAGGCTTGCGCCTCTCAAAACCGTAAAATCTCTTCCACCATTTTAGCGATGCCACGCCAGTAGTAGCGTGACGCTTACAACTTACTCGAGTCGAGTTAAAAATTGAGGGGTTTTCTACTCCATCCACACCCGTACCTGAACCCT
>NZ_JBKHHI010000524.1:0-3965 GCF_046539235.1 Coleofasciculus sp. | reverse complement strand
ATTGGTCATTGGTCATTGGTCATTGGTCATTGGTCATTGGTCATTGGTCATTTGTACTGTACTTTGTTGATTGTTCATAGAAAATTCTTCTCTCCCTAATCTCCCCCAGCTTCCCCAGTTTCCCCAGCTTCCCCACACCTGCGCTTCCCAAATCCCTCCCCCCAGATAGAGAAAATTAAAGATAAATTTTAGACAGGTTGTTGTATAGGAGACAGCCTGAGAAGTCTCCTATGCTAGAATCAGCGTACACGGGCACGCAACAGGTGATGGAAATACGCCATGTTTGAACGCTTTACAGAAAAAGCCATTAAGGTGATCATGCTAGCCCAGGAAGAGGCACGTCGCCTGGGGCATAACTTTGTCGGCACGGAACAAATCCTTCTGGGTTTGATCGGGGAGGGAACTGGCGTCGCCGCCAAAGTTCTCAAGTCGATGGGTGTCAATCTTAAAGATGCCCGGATTGAAGTTGAGAAAATCATTGGTAGAGGTTCCGGCTTTGTCGCTGTGGAAATTCCCTTTACCCCTAGGGCTAAACGAGTCTTAGAATTATCACTCGAAGAAGCCCGCCAACTGGGTCATAACTATATCGGAACTGAGCATTTACTGCTGGGTTTGATCCGGGAAGGCGAAGGGGTGGCGGCACGAGTTTTGGAAAATTTGGGTGTAGACCTGACCAAGGTGAGAACTCAAGTCATCCGGATGCTGGGCGAGACGGCAGAAGTCACCAGTGGCGCATCTTCGGGTCGCACGAAAACACCAACCTTAGATGAATTTGGTAGCAATCTAACCCAAATGGCGGGTGAAGGTAAACTTGATCCGGTCGTGGGACGCGCTAAGGAAATTGAGCGCGTTATCCAAATCTTGGGACGCCGCACCAAAAATAACCCTGTATTAATTGGGGAACCTGGGGTGGGGAAAACCGCGATCGCCGAAGGATTGGCGCAGCGAATTGCCAATAACGATATCCCAGATATCTTAGAAGAAAAGCGCGTCGTTACCTTGGACATCGGGCTACTGGTGGCGGGAACGAAGTATCGGGGTGAGTTTGAAGAACGCCTCAAAAAAATCATGGATGAGATCCGTCAAGCTGCCAATGTAATTTTGGTGATTGATGAGGTTCATACCCTGATTGGCGCAGGTGCGGCGGAAGGGGCTATTGATGCCGCAAATATCCTGAAACCCGCTTTAGCTAGGGGCGAACTCCAATGTATCGGGGCGACAACCCTGGATGAGTATCGGAAACATATTGAACGGGATGCGGCATTAGAACGGCGCTTCCAACCCGTGATGGTAGGTGAACCGTCCGTTGAAGAGACGATTGAGATTTTATACGGGTTGCGCGAACGCTATGAACAGCATCACAAGCTGAAAATTTTAGATGAAGCCCTGGATGCCGCGGCGAAACTGTCCGATCGCTATATCTCGGATCGCTATTTACCCGATAAAGCGATTGACTTGATCGATGAAGCCGGTAGCCGGGTACGTTTAATTAACTCCCAACTTCCCCCAGCGGCGAAAGAGTTAGATAAGGAACTGCGACAAGTCCTTAAAGAAAAAGACGACGCCGTGCGATCGCAAGACTTTGACCGGGCGGGGGAACTGCGCGATCGGGAAATGGAAATTAAAGGCGAAATCCGCGCGATCGCTCAAAATAAAAAGGCGGAAACTGGAACCGATGATTCGCCGGTCGTCGATGAGGAAGATATCGCCCATATTGTCGCATCCTGGACGGGGGTACCGGTTAGCAAGCTGACTGAATCCGAATCCGAGAAGCTGCTGCACATGGAAGATACGCTGCATCAGCGCCTTATCGGTCAGGAAGATGCGGTGAAAGCGGTATCACGGGCGATTCGACGGGCAAGGGTTGGTTTGAAGAACCCCAACCGCCCCATCGCTAGTTTTGTCTTCTCTGGTCCTACCGGGGTGGGTAAAACTGAGTTAGCTAAATCCTTGGCGGCTTATTTCTTCGGGTCAGAAGAAGCGATGATTCGCTTGGATATGTCCGAGTACATGGAACGCCATACCGTCAGTAAGTTGATTGGTTCTCCTCCAGGGTATGTTGGGTATAACGAAGGCGGTCAGCTAACCGAAGCGGTACGTCGTCGTCCCTATACGGTGGTGCTATTCGACGAAATCGAAAAAGCCCATCCCGATGTCTTTAACATGCTGCTGCAAATCCTGGAAGACGGACGTCTCACGGATGCTAAAGGGCGGACAGTAGACTTTAAGAACACCCTATTGATCATGACCTCTAATATTGGGTCGAAGGTGATTGAAAAAGGTGGCGGTGGTTTAGGCTTCGAGTTAAGCGACAATGAAGCCGAATCCCAGTACAACCGCATCCGTTCTTTGGTCAACGAGGAACTCAAGCAGTACTTCCGTCCGGAATTCCTCAACCGTTTGGATGAGATTATTGTCTTCCGTCAGCTTACCAAAGACGAGATCAAGGAAATCTGCGACATCCTACTGCGGGAAGTCTTCAAGCGTCTCACAGAACAGGGAATTACCTTGGAAGTTACCGATCGCTTCAAAGAACGGTTGGTGGAAGAAGGGTACAGTCCATCTTACGGCGCAAGACCCCTACGTCGGGCAATTATGCGCTTGTTAGAAGACGTATTAGCAGAAGAAATCCTGGCGACTCGCCTGCAAGAAGGAGACAGTGCGATCGTCGATGTGGATGAAGAGGGCAAAGTGAAAGTCATTCCTGGGGAACCTGGGGAACAACGGGAACTTTTGCCTCAAGGTGCTGAATAATCCACTTGATTCATAATTTCCTTATGGCGGTAGAGAAGGTTAGCCTTTTCTACCGTTTTTTTGTCATTGGTCATTCGTCTTATGTTGATTGTTGATGGTTCATTGTTAATAGTTCATTGTTCATCCTCTTCCCCATCTCCCTCATCTTCCCCTCACCCTCTCACCCTCTCACCCTCTCACCCCATCTCCCCAATACTTATTCAGCAAGCCCTAAATATGCGTCTACCTAATGATTCAGAAACACCGTTCCAGATTAATATTGTGCCGATGATTGATGCAATATTCGCAATCTTGGCATTTTTTATCATTTCTACGCTTTATTTAACCCGATCTGAAGGATTACCGGTTAATTTACCGACGGCGATAACCGCCGAGAGTCAGGTACAAGACCGAATAATTACAGTCACGATTCAGGCAAATGGGGCAATTTTTATTAACCAAGAACCGATTGATTTATCACAACTTGAAGTAGGGATAGAGTCATTAGTAACAGGAGATTCTCCATTCTTGGTGATTGTTAATGCCGATGAAAATGTCCCTCATGGTCGAGTTGTTAGCGTGATGGATCGCTTACGGTTAGTCGAAGGAATTCGTTTAGCGATCGCGACTCAGTAGAAGAATTAGCATCTTCTGCCACCTGTGTCAGTCCAGTACTGGCATTTGACGTAGGTGCAGACATACCGGGTTGAGACGTAGACTCATCAATTTCTTCCAGGGTCAAGTTAATCTTGGCGCGTACTGGTGTCCCATCCGGCAGAAACATCGTCAGATTATAATCGAGTTTAGTCACAAAGCAGCGAATATACTTTTGAGCTAAAAAAGGCTAAACAACAATCATAACCCACAACCGGATACAGGTCTCAAATCGGCAACGGCAATAATAAACATTTTTTAATATTTAATTTATAATTTGTAAACATATTTTAGGTAAATTTTCGACTATAGTCTAATAATATAGTTAAGGTTAGCTTCTCTGATTACGCTTATCCGCTTTTGCCGCCTAATCACGGACTTCTATGATCGCTGCTGTTATCCCAACCTGGGCAGATAGTTTATCTGGGGGAAATTCCCAAATTGGCAGAATGCTATTTGTTTTCACCCAATGGTTCTATACTACTTTAAACTCTCAGGTTTTTTTCTGTTGACTGATTTTAAATCTTAAATGGAGGAATATAACTCATGCCATTAGATTATTTTGCCCCAGGAGTCTA
>NZ_JBKHHI010000523.1:0-3993 GCF_046539235.1 Coleofasciculus sp. | reverse complement strand
ACGGCTGACTCCATGGGAAGAAAATACACAGGACAAGTTGCTGAATTGACTATGACATAGGGGTTTAACTTAACCAAGATTGGGCAACGGTTAGCTTTGGGGAGTGGACAATTTGTCAGCTAGCACGGTTAAGGGATATAGGAGATGGGGAAGATGAGGGCGGGTTTAGTTAAGTTATTGGTTGGTGGCAAAATGTTATCTGTAAAACCCGCCCCTACACCCTTGGATGAGGGATATCGCGCTTTCCCTGCCTGTGAGGTACACCTAAATGTAGGAGCAATGTAGGGGGCGCAAAGCTTGCGCCCTTAACCATGTATCGCATCAAACCGGAAATTGCTATATAGGAGATGGGGAAGATGAGGGCGGGTTTAGTTAAGTTGTTGGTTTGTGGCAAAATGTTATCTGTAAAACCCGCCCCTACACACCTATTCCTGGTTTCAATGTAAATCTTCCTCCCAAATCCCGATATAGATTCGTCCCTCTTGTTGGCGTTCAATCACGCCTTCGAGATAGCCTAGCTGAAAGGAAAACTGCCGAGATTGACGTTGCCACACTTGTTCTAATCCCTGTTGGATTTGCTGGTTCAGCTTGCACCCTAACATTCCATTCAATGTCAACAATACTGTCTGGGAATCCACTTCAGCCGTAAAGGAGGCTTCGGTTTGTCGAATTCGTAGAGAATTTCGGTCAAATAGAAAACCTAAGCTGATCTGATCCGGTATTAATTCATAGAAAACAGCACGAGTATTGGGCCAATAACCGCGTGCGGTTCCGGTGGGAGCACCTAATAAACGCATTACATCTTCTTTGGTAATTCCTGGCTGAAAGGCGGGAATACCAACGCCTGTCGGGACTTCTCGACATCGCGTTTCAATCATGTCCCCTAGAGGAGGTGGAAAGACGTTGATGGATTCTAAAGGGAATGTAGAGGGTTTTGAGGCAAGTAGGGAACTCAGTTGTAACCGCGTCAGTGGTGAGAAAAATTGAGCCGATAGCACGACAGGGAAAACCTCGGCTATCAGGTAACTTATAATGATGACTATTACCATGACAATTTTCTGAGGATTTAGAGTGGTAAAGCACCGCCGATAATCGGGTTGACTTACCTAATAATTGGCAATTACAAAGTTATAAATAGGATTAGATTTATACTCAAATCATGGCGTATTTTTTAGGACTATCAAAACATTACGCCTTAAATAATTCGGTTAAAAAACTGTCCCTCGTTTTTTACGAGTACATCATTTTTCTGGTCATCCCGCCATCAATGACAAAATTCGCACCCGTGATAAATGTGGCTGGAGAAGCGGCGAGATAAACGGCAAATGCGGCAATGTCTTCGGGTTTGCCCACTCTACCCGCCGGATGTTGTTGATGATCCTGGGGGTTAATTGGATTTGATGTCTAGTCGTTAGCTTGTGATTCCAATCGTCTATCCGTTTGAATAAATTGAATTGAACCAAGGGGTTGAAATTCAGCGGCTGTAGCTGTTCCGGCTTCTGGATCAATTTCTGCGATCGCGACGTTCATTCCCTGTTCTAAGAAGGCTTTCGCGATCGCCTTACCAATCCCTTGTCCGCCTCCGGTAACAATAGCGACTTTCCTGTGCAAGCTCATCGGTTATTATTCCCTAATCCTTATGAGTGAGCCGCACGTTGTTCTTTAAGATAGGCAAAAACTGACTTGTCGCCAATGTCAGGAGGAATCGGCTGGATTGCCTTACGCACCGCAAAGACTAAAAATAGAACTGTCCAAAGTCCTAAAAGCACCTGTTCCGCCGTGGCGGGTAACATATTAACTAAATGTCCCAGTAACAAGACGGGTACTAAGGGAGTCAGCAGTTTGGTTTCAAAGCGGTTAAAACAAAAGGCTTCTTTAAAGTAAATCCCGGTTAACGCCACAAACACAAAGCCAATCCCGAACAGGGTAACGGGTTGGTTATACACGAAAAGGGCGAGGGGTTCGCTAGTCTGGATGGCGAACCAGCCAGCCGAAATCGTGCCAATTCCCCAAAACAGTTGTAGGAGGCGGTGTAGGGGGGCTAAATAGATATGAATTGTTGCCAAACTTACGCCTAACGCTACACAGAACAAGCCATATAGGGGCGTGAGGGCAGTTAAAATGGTGGGATTATCCGGTTGCCACAAGACCAAACCACTACCGATCGCAAAGCTCAATGCCGCAATTATCAGGCTACTGCGGTATACAATAACGCCGACGCGATCGCTGTCGGTAATCGTAAATTCGCCAAATTGACCCTGGTACACCTCAGAGTCCCATTGTTGTTGTAATACCATGTTTATCTCATCTCCTCTCAATACCAGGAAGGGGCTGGGAAAGTTTTAAGTTTTGAAGGTTGTAGGGGTGGGTTTCACGATTATCGTTTCTGAATTCACCCAGATGTGACTAAACCCTCCCTCATCTCCCTCATATAATTTAACCTTTGATTTCAGTGGTGACAGCCACGTCTACCCTCTTCCCTAAATCTAACTGCAACTCGGATTGAGCGCTACCGCCATTCACCGCAATTTCGACCCAACCGTGACTCCCAATCAGGGCGATGAGTTCTCCGAGAGGGCGATCGCTATAGGTTTGACCCGTGGGGATCTGGCGCTGGTTGACGGTGACTGACCAATTTTTTCCCGTCACGTCAGCGGCGGGAATATTGGTGATCAGGTTGCCGAAATGGTCAATATATTGGATAGAACCCGTGATCCCCGTCGCGGTTTTTGTCAGTTCCGGGATTGGCAATTGCACCAGAGTGCTAGGTTCGATCACTGATCCCAAGTCGTCTAAGGGAACACCACTGGCAAGATGTGCGCCAACAGGGGCAAATATATCTCGACCATGGAATGTTTGACTAGGGGTGGGGGTGCGCCAGAATTCTGGGTTGGTGAGTTCAACGGCAAAAACAATCGTACTTTGGGTTAAAATACCGCTAAATAATCCATTATCAGGTCCGACTAGGAAACCGTCATCCACTTGTAGCGCGATCGCACGGCGCTGACTACCGACACCGGGATCAACTACAGCGACATGGATGGTGCGATCGGGAAAATAGGGATAGGCGTTGATCAGGTTAAATCGGGCGGCGGCGATGTTTTGCCTAGGTATCTCGTGGGTGAGATCGATGATCGTGATGGCTGGATTAATTTGGGCGATGACGCCTTTCATAATTCCCACATAGACATCGTTGATGCCAAAGTCGCTTAATAGGGTGATGATTGGATTTGTAGACATAGTGAATCTAAATGTTAACTGGTCTGACCCAGAAATAATCCACTTTCCATCTGGTGTTACTGCCAAAGCGTTTACCGAATCAGTATGACCTTTAAGGGTGAAAAGTTCTTTTCCTGTTTCCAGACTCCAGACTTTGATAGTTTTGTCTTTTGAGCCAGAAATTACCAGTCTGCAATCTAATGCTGAAAAATTTGCCGTCTCGCTTGGCGTCCGGTGATAGGGAAGAATAAGGCAAATTATAACGGGCAATCAGTTGGGTACAGACATTCTCCAGAAATTGGTCAGCCCGGTTGATACCTTGAGAACGTATATTAAAATGAGCCACACATCCCGTTTGCTGCACGTATTTAGCCAGAATCGCACTTTTACCGATACCGGGTTCGCCTTCAATAATAAAATAACCGCTAGGCTGGCTTGTCAGAAATTCCTCTATCGCCTGAAACACAAATTCACGCCCAACAAACTGGGCTGTCTTCTCCTCAATTAGCGCTTGAAAAGAGTGACGCACTTCTGGTATCTGGGTGACGGGTGTAGATTGATTCGGGACTCCTGATTCTGGCTTATCTTCAACCTTAACAGTCGCCTGTCCTCGCCGCACTTTTGCCTTCTGCTGTTCGATTAGACGCGAAGCGGCTTCTCTTCGAGTACTTTAGTTCAAGGCTTAAGTTTTGGCTACAACCTTTCTGATTCAATGATATGGATAAAACTCCTATCTTGCAGCACTGGTAATAAATCCTCACTTACCTTGAGGTG
>NZ_JBKHHI010000522.1:0-3995 GCF_046539235.1 Coleofasciculus sp. | reverse complement strand
AATGGACTAAAGCCCTGACTACGATAATGGCGAAATTCTGGTAGTGCGAGCATCTTGCTCGCTACTGGATTGACACAGCTAAAATTATGGATTAGATTTGTCGATTTTCTGGGCGCACGCCATGCGCCCCTACGGTTTCGGGGCTAAGCGGTTTGGATGGGACACTACCGGATTGTGTGGATTAGTGCTGAGGCAAAACTGAGATGATGTTGCCATCTATATTTAACACCTGCATTCCCAGAGGGGAAATACAAGCCGGGGAGCTTTCGGTAGACTTGTTTGCGGCAAAAGTCCGTCCCGTGGTGGAAGGGAATGCTCCCTTAGTTTATCAAGATGCCAATGTCTTCTTTGCCAACACATTCCCTACCGATGGGATTAAAACCCTGATTCGGGAAGTATTTGGGCGGTTAAGTGGTGCCGCAACTGGTTCTCCGGTGATTCGCTTGGAGACAAGCTTTGGTGGTGGTAAAACCCACGATGAGATTGCGATTTGGCATATCTGTAAGCAAGGGCGGCGGATTGACGGATTAGACCGTTTTGCGGACTTGACATTAATCCCAGACTATGCAGTGCAGGTGGCAGCGATTGATGGTAGAGACTTAGACCCGGAAAATGGGGTACATCATGGGAGTACGGGGATTACCACGTTTACCCTTTGGGGAGAAATCGCTTATCAAGTTGGTGGAATTGCAGGCTATCAGCTTTTGCGCGGTTCTGATACCAGTGGGATTAGTCCGGGGACATCGGTACTGGAACGGTTGACGGATGGGAAACCCACTGTGATTATTTTGGATGAAATTGCCCGGTATCTGAGAGCGGCGGAGGGGAAAGTCGTGGGACAAAGTACCCTGTCTAAGCAGGTGGTGGCGTTTCTGTTCTCGTTGATGGATTTAGCGGCGTCGGTTAATCATTTAATTCTGGTCTATTCTCTAGCATCGGCGTCGGATACGTTTAGTGAAGAGACTACAGAACTGAACGAAGTGATTCGTGCCTCGGCAAGGCAAGAGCGGGTGTTGAGTCCGAGTACGGATATTGAGATTTATAATATCGTCAAGCAGCGGTTATTTGAAAGCGTGAGTGCTAAAGCCGCAGAGGATGCTGCGTCGGAGTATTTAAGTGCCTATCGTGCTAGTCGGATTAATTTGCCCGATGGCTGCCAGGATGCTCCCTATGCTAACGCGATCGCATCGAGTTATCCGTTTCATCCAGAATTATTTAATTTACTCACTAAGAAGATTGCTTCAATCCCGGAATTTCAACGCACTCGGGGCGCATTGCGGTTATTTGCCATGGTGGTGCGTCATCTGTGGCAAACTCCTACGGAATGGATACCGATGATTCATACTCACCATATCCCGGTGGGGGTGGAGGCGAAGGTGACGGATGAGTTAACTTCTCGGTTACAGCGTCCCCTGATGCGGAATCCAATTCAGGCGGATATTTATAATGCTTCTGGGAGAGAAGCTTATGCTCAAGTCCAGGATCAACAGTGGGTGGTTGCAGGGAAACCCCCGTTTTCTACTTGGGTAGCGCGGACTATATTTTTACATTCTCTCACCCAAGGGATTTCATCGGGGATTCGACGGGCGGAATTAAATTTATCCTTGCTGACGCCGGGGTTGGAGATTGGGTTTGTAGACCAGGTATTGGATAAGTTGACCGCTGTAGCGTGGTATTTAGATAACGACCCGATTACCTCAATTGCTCGGTTTAAAGAAGAACCCTCCATTAATAAGATTATCACCGAAGAAAAAGAGCAGGTGGGCAAGATTCAGGCAAAAGACGACTTGCGATCGCGCCGAGATAGCATTTTTGCCTCAAAAGCCTTTAAGCTAGTTATACCGGACTCCCCTGCCGATGTGGATGATGTCCCTGACCCGATTGCCCTGTGTGTGATAGATTTCGATAATGTGACGGTATCCTCATCCCAAGACCCTGCGCCCTATCTGATTGAACAGATTTTTGACAATACGGGAGAGTCGGGCAAATTCCGCACCTATCGCAATCGGCTACTATTTTTAGTCGCCAACAAACACGAACTCGAACGCACTGTTGACCTCGCCAGGGAACATAAGGGAATTAAGAATATTCTGGCAAGTCCCAATCGGTTAGAAGATATCTCCGAAAGTCAGCAGAAACAACTGCGCCAGAAAGATGGGGAAATTGACTTGAGGTTACGAGTCGCGATAACCAATACTTACCGCCATCTATTTTATCCGGCGAATGACCCAGTAAAAGCGCCCAAGGGGTTGATGCATTATACCTTACCTGCCCAAGATTCCAGTACGGTAAAAGGAAAGAGTAACCAGCAGGATGTCATCCTTAAAGCACTCCGGGACTGCGGTAAAGTAAGGGCAGAAGCAGAAGACCAAGCGAAACCCTTTGCCCCTGCTTATATTTTGCAGAAGGTTTGGCTTTCTGGCATCGACCATTGGACAACGAAAAGCCTACGGGAGGAGTTTGCTAAGAATCTGGCGCTGAATATGCCCATTGAAGCCGAAATTCCCAAGCTGCGGACTACGGTAAAACGGGGATTGGTCGAGGGACAGTGGGATATGAAGGTGGGAGAGCGGTTATTTATTAAAGCAGATGGGAGTTTGACTCCACCCGAACCGATTGAATTCTCGGAACGGATGGTACTCTATCGCCGAGGGATTTTACAACCCCCGAAACCCAAGGAAATTGAACTCAGCGCCCAGGTAATGGCAAGTACGGAAGCGATGAAACCCGTGCGGGTGCGGTGGAAGGCGAGGGGGGCGTTAACGGTGTCTCTGTATCAAGATGAAAGGCTGATAAGGGAAGACTTTCGTCCCTCAGATGAGTATGAGGGGCGTATTTCTCAGACGACGGGGTTTAAGATAGTCGCAGATTATGGCAAGGGAGAGATTGAACAGCGACAGACGCAGGTAATGTTAACTGGGGGGTTCAGCTATGGAACCGGGGGTTCGAGGCGGAGTTCCACGGTTAGCGAACAGAAGGGGATATTTCAGGTTAAACCAGAACAGATTGACCTAGAGGGTACACCCAATAGCGTATTTACCGCGTTGAGCGATCGCTGTAGTGATGATAAAGTACAGGGTATTCAATGGCTGGAATTGTCGGTTGACCAGGTGATGGATTACCGTAAGCTGGGGACAGCACTACCTTTGCTGAGTCGGTTTCCGTTGCAAATTGACCAGAATGTGACGATTCAGACGGGAGACTTTGTTCGGTTTGAGTACCAAGGTGCGGTGCGGGGGTTCCAGAGTTTCTTCTCGACGCTTAATACGTTACTGAATACGGCGAATGTGCAGGCGGATGTGCATCTGAAGCTGATGGTTGAGTTTGATAACGTGGTGACGCTAGGGGGTTCAGAACTCAATACAATCAAACAGGCGCTTTTACGCAATCCGGTCGAGCGTCTGTATTTGAGAGTAAAGGTAACGTATTGATGCAAGAATTTCAACTGCGGGTGGTTCCCACGGATAATAATAATTTTGCTTTGGAGTTGTATCAATGTGCTTATAAAAAAGCTGGAGAGAAACGGCGACCAGCGGCTAAACGAGTTGGGCGATTAAAAGGAAAGGCGTTAGTGCAGGCAAGAACGGTGATTTATCAGGTGTTAAAAGCGAATAACTATGACCCAAAAACCCTATCCCACAAGCGGCAATCTCCCTATGTTTTAAGTGAGGAATCGGGGGTAAATTTAGCGCTGTTATTTCAGGCGTTGCAACCTTTATCAAAACCGGAACGGATTGCGAATATTACAGCGGGAATTACGGCGATGAGTGATGAGGAGGCACATTATTGGTTTGCCAAGATTAATAATGGGAAGCGCAGTCCGGCGTTAAAGGCAATGCGGGTGTTATTGGGGGATTAGAAGTGTGAGCCTTTTCATTCTCATTATTTCCCAGCGAGGTGATAAGCTGTTTGGCATTTAAACCTTAATGTCAATAATGACGAAATCTTTGTAGTGCGTTTAGCGAAGCCATGCCGCAGGCTTTGCATCTTGCTCG
>NZ_JBKHHI010000521.1:0-4026 GCF_046539235.1 Coleofasciculus sp. | reverse complement strand
CGTCGTCTTTCCCATCACCTCCTAATCTGGCGTCGTGTGAGAAACTACCCATAGACAAACAGGGAAACAGGAAGTATTGGGACTTCCCCAAACGTTTCCCCATCCTTTTTGTTTGTTGTCCAATTAGGACAAGTTGTCCTTTACTGATTAAAATGGTAGACGATACAGATTGGAATAGCAACCCTCACTTGCCAACTCTTAGACAAGTTCGTGAACGCCTGAATATGACTCAGGAAGAATTTGCGCGTGAACTGGGGACAACAACCAGAACCATTGGACGTCACGAAAGAGGGGAACACAAGCTGAGGCTGACTTTAGGGCAAATCAAACGTTTGAAAGAACTTCTCGAACAAGCAGGAATGTCAATTGACGACTTACCCGACGATATCGATTGAGACAATATCAGTTCATCGGGTGTCTCAAGACTAGGCAGCACAAGGGATAGAGTAAGACTGAGACAGGGTATGTGATCGCGTGTTTTGGGGTGGAGAATGCGATCGCGCCACAGTACAAAACAAAATGCTGTTGATGCCAAAAGCTATGGTTAGACTGTGGGGAGGGTTCGGTTGTAATCCTGAGAGAGTGTGCGATCGCAAATCAAGCCTTATCGGATCAGAGGGTATGCCATCAGAGTCGAAGGTTGTACCCGTTACGCTTTTTGCCTATCACCGCTCAAACCCTTACTGGATGAGGCTTAAACCTAAGTGTAGTACATCGGCACTGGGGAAGCTTCAGTTTAAAGTGCGATCGCGCTATCATAGATACTCAACACAGGCATTCTGGTCTTAAAAGCTGTTTAAATAACCTACAGCTTAATCGCCAGCTTTTCTATCTAGGCGTTTCAGCATGAATATTACAGCAGCATTGAATGAAATTGTATCTCTCAGCATTGAAGAGAGAATCCGTCTGGTACAAGCAATCTGGGATAGTATTGCAGCCGAGCAAGCCTATCCCGATCTGACAGAGACGCAAAAACGGGAACTTGATCATCGAATTGATGACTATGAAATAAATCCGGACAATGTAATGACTTGGGAGGAAATAAAAGGATCGATTAAGGGGCACTAATGAATTACGCACTGGTATTTCGCCCGGAAGTTCGTGAAGAGCTTAACGAGGCATATCGTTGGTACGAGAGCCAAAAACGAGGACTTGGTGATGAGTTTTTGGATTGTGTGGATGAGATGCTAAATCGAATTTGTTTGATGCCAGAGTCTTATGCCATCGTATATCGTGATGTCCGACGGGCAGTAGTGCGACGTTTTCCTTATGCCGTTTACTATCGGATTGTATCAAGTCGGGTAATTGTGACGGCAATTTTTCATAGTCGGAGAAATCCTAAGTCGTGGCAGACACGAACTTAACTTGGACTGGATAGAAAGTCAAACGGAATCATTTATAAAGCTATGATAAATGGAAATAAATAAAATACATTATATTGCCTCTACCAATTATTTTCATCCGTGAAAACACGTACAAATAAATCTATTCCTTATCTATATATAAGTATTCACAACCACAAAAAAAGGTTAGAAGCATAATTTAACTTCTAACCCCAATCAGCCAGCCGATTAACAAATTAGTATTTAGTAAGACTGCCGATAACGTGCGGCTGTGGCGGCGATAGAACCAACTATCAAGGCAAAACTTATTAACATAGTGGGTTGGGAAGTAGAAGCATTATCATGATCAGGATTATGATCAGGAATCTGAGGTATAGTGCTAATGGGCAATCTTCTATTTTCCTCGTTTACTTGAGCGGAAGCGTCAGTGGTAAGCATATTCTTTGAGGTGCTGGTGTTATCTAAGGAAATAGCTGAGGCTTGTACCGCGTTGGCTGAAACAAAGCCAGACATGAGAGTAATACTGGTAGCGAGTAAGCTGAAACTTAGGAGACGTAAAGGTAGTTGTTTCATGTTCAATAGAGGGGTAATAGGTTTAGAAAAATTAGGGTACTCTGGCTTAAAAACTTAATAAGTAGTAATCCCTTATAGTTTTCTACTTTACTGAATCCGTGATTGTCTTGTCTATAGAGATTTAATGATTTTACAGAAGATTCAGCAAGGCTTATAGATTTGTGAATTCTAAGTAAATATGAATTTAAGTTGAATTTATGTTTAAAAAACGATAAATTTAAAAGTCAATACAAATAAATTTATGCCAAAAATTTGAATGAAGCGTTTGTGGTCATACCAAATTGCAGTCTAAGGTAGAATCTGTCATGCTGAGCGGAGTCCTGAGCGAAGCGAAGGAACAGTAGCGAAGCATCTGCGGAACCCTTCACGACTTGCGAGGACAGGCTCCGTTACGATCTGCATAATAAAAGCTCAGTTTGTGACCGCGAACAGTATACCAACTTAGTTTAACGCCGCGCTTTCTTCAAGTCCCGCAGCAATGATTCAGCCTGCTTGACACCCTCGCGATTGTCCTGACGCCGGAAGAGATCACGCGCTTTTTCCACAGAGGTAATCGCTTCGGCTATGCGCTCTCGTCCTTTTAATGCTAATCCTAAATTATAGTGGGCTTGGGCATCTTGGGGGACAATTTCAATTAAGCGTCGATAGGCGACAATGGCTTCTAAGTAATTTCCCTCGGTGAGTAAAATATCACCAATAGCGGCTTGCGCTTCAACTAAGTCGGATTGAACCGCCACGGCTCGTTGAAAGGCTTTCAATGCACCGACGAAATCTTCTTGAGCTTGGAGAATTTTGCCAATTTGCAGATAAACTTGACTATTATTGGGTTCTAGTTTTGCCGCTCGGTCAAAAGCCTTCAGTGCGGTGTCGATATCGCCCTGACTTAACCAAGCCATGCCCAATGTAAGCTGAATATTACTATCCAGAGGTGCTAAGGATTCAGCTTGTTGGAGTGCTTTAATCGCCTCTTGGGGACGCCCCTGTTGGAGAAAGACGGTACCCAGCAAATGGTGTGCCTGAGCATTCTTGGGTTGCAGACTGATGACTTGGCGGTAAACTTGGATGGCTCCGTCATAGTCCTTTTGACGCAGGAGGACAACCCCCAATCCCCAATAGGAGTTAATATGGTTACGTTCAAGTCTCAGTGCTTGACGATACGCCTCTGCTGCTGCTGCATTCTCTCCGGCATTGGCTAAACTGTAACCGAGAGCATACTGAAATTCCGCATTATTCGGCTCCAGGGCAATTGCCTGTTGATAGGCCCTAGTCGCTTCTCGGAAGTTCCCCTGACGCGCCTGGAGATAACCGATTCCGGAGAAAATCTTGGCATTATCTCGATCTAGATTAGCCGCTTGTTGATAGGTTGCGATCGCCTGAGGATAATTTCCTGAATCCACTAAGTCTCGCGCTTGGCGGAGTAACTCACGCAGCCGCTGTTGTTCCGGCTGTAGCTGGCTAACGAGTTGGGGTTGACTGGCTTGAACTACAGGCGTTAGGGTTATAGTCAGCCCGGTGAGGAATAGGCTACTCACCAGACATAGAGTCGGCTTGGACACAGCTAATTTTCTCGTCGCGATGGAGTGTAATAGTTTTGGTTTACGCCAACCAGAGCTAGACATCAGGACATCCTCAAAAGGCATAGGTAAGGGTTCAGTGCCAGTTTTCCAGCATAAATTTTGAACAAAGAGGATTGTAACAGAGAAAACCCATAACTTTAACCCAATTAAGCTCGCGAGTAACGTCCAATCAGTTGTGAAGAAGCCAGAATATGACCACTCATCGCCGCTTGAAGCTGCTCTTTGGTTGCCCCTGCGTCTAATCCCAATGTGCGGTCAAGGGCGTAGAGTTTAAAAAAGTAACGATGGATGCCACTGGGAGGACATGGACCCCCATACCCTAAATTACCAAA
Source organism: Coleofasciculus sp. (assembly GCF_046539235.1). Classification (GTDB taxonomy): domain Bacteria; phylum Cyanobacteriota; class Cyanobacteriia; order Cyanobacteriales; family Coleofasciculaceae; genus Coleofasciculus. The sequence continues at coordinate 201 of NZ_JBKHHI010000521.1, read as the reverse complement.
ATCATTCTTACCTTGAGTCCCACCCTTCGGTAGTGGCTCTTGCGCCGGAATTCCTTGAGGTAACTGGCGAGTTTCCGGGGGGATATCATAGACAACCCAGTGCACAAAGGTTTGCCCAGGCGCATCTGGGTCATCGACAATTAACCCAAGGCTCTGGGTTCCTGTGGGGGGTGCATCCCAGTGGAGTTCAGGAGAAATCTC
>NZ_JBKHHI010000520.1:0-4049 GCF_046539235.1 Coleofasciculus sp. | reverse complement strand
GTTGATACAAAACCCGCCCAAATGACCAAATGGTGATGGTGTAGGGGCGGGTTTAAGGAATCTCTTGTCGCGATAGACGCTTGTCCGAACAAGTTTTGGCTATTTTTTTTTACCTGTCCCAACCTACGCCAGGATTTACTATGCTACGTTTTGTGTAAACTATCGAATGATCCCCAGGCTGTTGCGGTTGAACAAAGCAAAAAACTGTGCAGTAAGCATACGTTTCCCTATTATTCGTTGGAGATGCGATTACACCTGGAATCGTATATTCATGAAGGCATGAATTATTTATTGTCAGATAGCTGTCAATATCTCAATTAAGTAGGGCTGGCTGAATAAGTCTGACTTCCATTAAAGTTAACGGTTGAGACAAGGCAACAGGCAACAGTAAGAATGTCAGGTTTGGGCTGGTTGAGCAAAAAAAGCTTTTGCTTTTTCTGGGAAAGTTGTTTTTGCCAATACTTGTAAAGAAACACTCCTATTCCATTGAATTCTTTTTTAATCAACCCATTTTTATAAAATCATGAGAACCATCAACTATGCAGTATCAATCTGTAGTCATTGCGGTCACTATCAACTTCAAAAAGGCTGGGGAGGTTACTGTAAACAGCTAGGCGTAGCTGTGGGAAAATGGAAAGCTTGTCCTTTAGCCATTTCCCCCTTTGCCACCTAAGTCAATTCCCCCCGCATCACGGTAACCGCTTGTCCGCCCAAAATGACGCGATACGTTCCTTCGGAACAGGCTCCGCCAACGCTCCCGGTATACTTTACCTTGACTACCCCTCCTCGATGGGAGGCTTGATAGGCTAAGAACTCATCTTGATTCATGCGATCGCGCCAGAAAGGTGCTAGACAACAATGGGCTGCACCCGTCACCGGATCTTCATCAATCCCTAATCCCGGTGCAAAGAAACGAGAAACAAAATCATACTCTGAACCCGAATCCGTCTGACTGGTAACAATCACCTCAGATGTCGGTAAGGTTTTAAGTAAACCAAAATTGGGCTGCATAGTTCGCACCATCTCTTCCGATTCCACTTCCACCAAATAGCCCAAAGAATTCTGCCAAACGGACTGAATCGGTACACCTAACGCTAACGTAAGGTTTGGGGGGGCGGTTATGGGTTGAGAATGATTCACCGGAAAATCTAACTCAATCCATTCACCCTGACGCTGGGCGATGAGTATCCCGCTTTTGGTATAAAAACGGGCGGGTTTCTCCGGGGACAGATAACCCTCTGACCACAAGACATGGGCGCTAGCTAAGGTGGCATGACCACAAAGGGGGACTTCTACCGTCGGAGTAAACCAACGCAGATTAAACCCATCCTCTTGAGGTATCACAAAGGCAGTTTCAGACAAATTCATCTCCTGTGCCACATTCTGCATCCAGCTATCCGGTTGGGGAGTCGGTAAAACACAGACAGCGGCTGGATTACCCGTAAATGGGGTACAGGTGAAGGCATCAACTTGAATGATTAGCTGGTTCATATAACTTTAATTGTCCCCACCTACTTACTGTAGCCTAGTTATTAAGTCGCCGCGTCGAAAGGTTGCAGATAGCTGCTGCAAGGAAATGTCTTGTCTCCCATAAAGCTCATGAAGCGCCTGTTGAATATCCTGTACTGAGGTGTTGAAATAAGCTTCGCCATTTTGTTCAATAAGCTGTTGAGCCCTTGGGAAATTGTGATGGCTAATTTCTCTCATTTGAATGCCCATATCAGCAAGGATTCTTCGCCCCATCTGCATAGCGATAAAGCATGAAGCATAGCGAACGAAATCCGGGTCAGTATGCTCTGGTCGTTTGCGACGATTTTCTGCGATTCTGTATAGTTGCACAGCAATTATAACCTGTGAGCCGTTCAACTGATCCGTGAATATTGAATCATAAAGTTTTCCAAAATGTTCACGAGAGAAGAATTTAGCCTGATGAGGTTTTTCTCTCCAGACAGATAGTACAGCTTCAGCCGCTACTCCTGAGGTAATATCTGTAGATCGGGTACTCGTATCAGATCGCTTACGCCGATAATTAAATCCTAATTGCTGCATATCCATATCTAATCTTTGCTGACGTTCATCATTAGCGCGTAAGTCTTTGAGATCTACTGGATTTTGGCTATTCTCTTTTACTGGTCTAGTGGCTTGAAGGATTTGGACTAAGCGCTCGTGATTGACGTGTTCCCATGTCACCTGATCGCCGAAACCAGTACGTTCAATAGCTCCCTGAGCAGATTCATTCCACTTCAGTCCATTATTGCAGGCTATTGCTCGAACTTGTGGAATATAGCCATCTCGAATCAAGCTACGAGCTTCTTCTACCTTGGTGAGTAGTCGTTCATTGATATGTTCTAATTGAGCTGCTGGATTAAACAAATACTGAATGGCATTTATTAAACTCTCTATGCCTTGCTCAGGGAAATTTGAGTTCCCTTCTAGATTATTTTTATATTCGGCTTGGAATAAAGTAACAGTAAATTCACCATCATATTCTTCAGAAATATGCATGGCATCTACTCCAAAGTCACCACCTCCTTCAGTCAGGCAATCGAAAGCATTATCGTTCTCTAAATCTAAGATAGTTTTAACACAGAGGTAAGCAAATGCTAGAGACTTGAGTCTGCCTTGATCGTTTATGCGTAACTCTTCAGCAGCCTTTTGACGGATATCGTTAACAACTGATGTTAAACGTTGATCAATAATAGATGCGTTGATATTCATGTAGTAGCTACCTATTCCGTTCAAGGCGAAGTCTGGAGTCTAGTGAGTTATGTAGGAAAAGTACAGGACTTGATGCAAAGCGAAGAACTGTTTTGAGGCTAGCATACAATGCCAAACTTCATTGAAGCGGCGATGATTGCCTAGTCAATCCTTACTACCTCACCCGTTCTAGCATAAATTCCTTACCTCTTACAATCACTTGGCTTGCCAGCTTGGAGCATAACTCTGACACGTTTCCCTGGCACCTCTGGCAATCTCGTCTTGGGGATTAGTCAAGACAGGATGATGACGAAGGCGATCGCAGAGAATTTTGCCCCTTGTGACTATAGGAAGTCTGTCCGCATGGTTGCTACCAGTTTAACTGAGTGATCGCTCTTTTTACTTAGGGTATTCACAAGGTTGACTAACCCTTGGATAAAAACATCCCGCTTGTCTGATTCAGTAGTAGTAAATAACTCCTCAAACTGATCGATCAGGATAAACCAGTAGTCATCTTGATGTTTGAGCGATCGCATCACTTGAGTTAATGTTTCCGGCTTAACAAGACGAGCAAGCTGTGCGTCTGATTGAACGTCACATAGAGATGTGCCATGGCGCGTCTTTCTGGCGCGTCTTTCTGGGGCGGTTTTACTCCTATCATTGTCTTCCCAGATGTGACGAAACCCGCCCTGACTTAATGTTAAGTTCTAGAATTAGTTCATTGTAAATATTCCTCAAGCCATGACGAATGACGATTGCCCATCAGCTTGCCGCTTGATGATGGGACTTTAATAATTTCTTTACAGTCTCGACAATTTCTTGGGGATGACAAGGCTTGGCTAAGTAAGCATCCGCCCCTTGCTTCATTCCCCAGTAGCGGTCAAAATCCTCTTTTTTCGCCGAACACATTAACACCGGAATATTCTCAGTCTCAGGTTCCGATTTCAGACGACGACAGACTTCATAGCCATTCATCCGGGGAAGGACAATATCCAAAATCACCAAATTTGGGTGAAATTGCTGAATTTTCTCCAGCGCCTCCACCCCATCCCCAGCCACAATCACTGTCAGCCCTACACGCTCAAGCAGCTTAGAGAGCAAATGTTGTTGGGTGAGATCGTCCTCTACGACTAACACTGTACTCATAACAACCTATACCTACTATGGCTCTCTAGCTTTTAGGTATTATAACATTTACTCTGAGCGACAAAATATCGTCATCAGGCTGATTTCAGGTCACTCAAGTTCCGCAATCTGGCTGAATTTGCGAAGCTGGGGAAGCTCTTGAAGCTTAGGTATTATTAGCGAGCAAGATGCAAAGCCTGCGGCATGGCTTCGCTAAACGCACTACA
>NZ_JBKHHI010000519.1:0-4050 GCF_046539235.1 Coleofasciculus sp. | reverse complement strand
AATGTAGCGAGCAAGATGCTCAATGTAGCGAGCAAGATGCTCGCACTACGGCAAGCTTATAAAACTCCCTACAGCAAACCCTATTTACTTTTCCGTTTCTCGCCACAGGAATCGCTCTAAGGGAACTAACCGCATGAGTTCTCGCCCTAAACGTTGATACAGGGGAATCCGTTCTGAATAGATTTTGGCATATCCTGTCGCTCCCGGATAGAGTTTACCATCACTATTATCCACAACAATTTCCACTTGGGCGATGGGTTGGGGTTGGGAGGGTTCATGCTGAATTTGAGGCAGAATTCGTTGCACGGTGGCGGTATATGGTCTTAGTTTAGCTTGGCGGGGACGGAAGGTAACGGGTTTGTGGTTTTCCACATATTCTAAGTCTTCTTCCTTGATGTCTACCGTGGCGGTGAGGCTGCTGAGTTCAGCGATTTCTAGGAGGAAGTCTTCGGTGGGTTTGAGTTCTTGATTTTGCCGCAAGTCTAAATGATTGGTGAGGATAACCCCGGCGATGGGAGAACGTAGGGTAAGATTTTGTTTATAGGTTTTCAGTTCAGATAGACGGTTTTTTAGCGTCGCGATCGCTTGTTGTTGAGTTATCATTTGGGATTCCGCCTGGGCAATCATTTCCGAGGCGTCAATGGCGGCAAATTGAGACGCGGTTTCGGTTTGTAAGTCACGGGCGGTATCGGTTTGGTTTTGTTTGGCGGCGGCGATTTCTTGGGTTTTGGCGACTAAGTTGCTTTCAATGTTGTGGAGTTCACTTTCGACTTCATCGCGGCGGTTGCGGGAAATTGCGCCTTGTTCGTAGAGTTGGTGATAACGTTGTAATTTTTCCTGGAGTTCGGGGATGCGTTCTTGCAGGCGTTGGCGTTGGGTGTTTAAGACTTGAATTTCGGGGGTGAGTTGTCCTTGAGTGAGGGCTTTTGCGCGTAAGCTTTCTCGACGAGTTTTTGCCATCATCGCTTCGGCTACGGCTTGGACTTCTACCAGTTGGGCTTCGGCGCGGATGCGTTGTTTCTGGGCGGTGTCTAAGACTTGATGGGCTTGGACGAGTTGTTGTTCGATGGTGGCGATTTCTCGGTCTAGTTCTAAACTGGATAATTGTGCCAGAATTTGTCCCGGTTGGACGGTTTCTCCGGGTTGGACGTAAATGTCTGTAATTACTCCGGCTATGGGTGTGCGAACAATGGTTCTGGCGCCTTCACGGGTTTCGAGTTCGACTGAACCCCCGACTTCAAAGGAGGTGGGGATAAGGCTGATTACGCCTAAGCTGGTGGCGATGGTTAACAGGATGGCGATGCGCTTTAGAGGAAGGGTTGATTTGGTGGTTTTTTGAGTAGATGGTTCTGCTGGAGTCGGTTGGGTTTTAGGGGGTACGACTTGCAGAGACGGTTTTTGGGGGGAGGGTTGGGAATAGGAACTATTCATTGTATTTAATTGAGTGTTTGAATGGGCTTTTTTAGCGGGAGAATTCTGTCGCCCTCCTGGGTTTTCCGCTTTAGTTTGAGGGAAGTAATAGTAAATTGCCCAAATCCCCAGTAAGGTAATTGTCCAGAAGGGGATGTTAGTTAATGTCCAATTTGTGATTAGGGTGAAGATGCTACCGAAGACGAAGAGGATATAGAGGAGGCTGAAGGGGGCGTAAGTGGCGAGGATTAGGCGATTATGGCGGGGTTCGCGGCTGGGGCGTCGGCGTAGTAGGTTGCTATAAAATTGGAAGGAACGGCTGCGGAGGTTGTTGATTCCGGTGAGGGCGACGGCGAGATAGTAGCCGTCAAATTTTGCCAGGGGATTCAGGTTGAGGGCGATGGTAAAGAGTGCTGAAACCATCAAGAGATAACTGGCGGTGGCTAACCAATTGGCTGAGGATTGCCATAACCAAAAGGCGGTGGCGGCGATAATTAATTGACAAATAATACCTGCGCCGACGACTAGGATTCGTTTAAATCGCGATAGGCAATAGGAATCTGTGGTATTGGTATAAGCGGCTGGCATTAAAAACATGAATAGTAGCCCGAATTCGGGGACAATGCCGTTGTAATGTTTCAGGGTAAAGGCATGTCCGAGTTCGTGTAGGGTGACGACTAACATGGCGAGTAGGGCAAAGGGTAGCAGTAGAGAAATGCCCTGATTTGCCACTAATTGTTGTCCGGTGAGGAGAATTTCGGGACGTTGGGATAAACCAATGAAGAGTGAAAAGGCTAAAAAAAAGCACAGGATGAGACAGGTTGAACGAGTCCAAATCCAGTGCAGTTTATTGATATGTCGAGTTAACCAAGCGTCGGGATTAAATAGGGGAACTTTGAAAAAGAGGAGTTGTAGCGGGGTGAATTTACGTTTGGGGGGTTTGGCGGGTTTGGTTCCGACTAACATCCCCGTGGCGGTGAGAAGTTGTAGGAGATAGCGGAGTTGATTGAGGGTTAGGTTATTGTATTTGGCGATATCGGCGGGGGGATGTTTTCCCAGTTGGTCGATGGCGGCTTTACTCTGAGAATCAACTTGGAGAAACGTGACATCTTCGGGATTGCGTAGTATCCAATAACCGTCAGAATGGGGAATCCATTGAACGCAGGATTTGAGTTTAAGTTTTGGGGAATTGGGGGGGTGATAATTTGGCTGGTGTGCTGTGCTGTCGGTGTCTACTATCCGATTATCTATCGGTGGCTGAGAATGGGTTAAATTGGGAATTTCTCTGTCATGGTTTATTTTTTGCCTTCTGTCTGTTTCAACGGGTGGGTTGGGTGTAATGGATTCATCTGATGTGAGAATGCCAATTGTAATCAGTTTTTGCAATAAATCCCAGATAAAATTCGGGGAAATGGCTGAACCATATTTTTTCTGGCATTGTTGTTGAAGTTGAGTAACGGTGAAATTTCCGGTGAAATGACTGAGGGCGTAAACCTCTGCTGGAGATAAGGGAAAATAACGATTATCGTGGCGCGATCGCAGAGTATACTGTTGGGATGACGCCTGTTGGCTGAGTTGCCAGTAGGGACTGATGTCTGGACATGTCCAGTCTGGTTGTTCCTTGGCTGTGAGTTCGTTTCCAACCTGCATGATGTTTGTAGTAGATGCCTATTTGCAGGGTAAACCGAAATGTTAAGGGAAATCAACCATTTTTAATAACTTTATTAAATCTTTAAACAGAGAGTTCAGTGGCTCTACGACAAATAGCTGACATGGGGAGTTTGCAGTTTCCGTAATTTTACGGAGGACAGGCTGGCGTGGCAAGTGGTAATTTCGGCATTCAAATTTTAATGTCAATTAGGGTGAAATCCTGGTAGTGCGTTTAGCGAAGCCATGCCACAGGCTTTGCATCTTGCTCGCTACTAATACCCGATTAATGCATGACAGCTTAGTTAAGGTAGTGAACTGACACAGCTAAAATGGTGGATTAGATTTGCTTCGTAGTGAGGGCTTTAGCCCTCTCTAGCTAGGCGGAGAGGGCTAAAGCCCTGACTACAAACAAAGTCCTATTTTAGTTGGGTCATGGCAGTAGTTAAATCGGGCGCACGTCGGTGCGCCCCTACAGTTCTAATCCACCAATTAAGGTGTGCCACGCCAGTAGGTTAAGTTAAAAACTGTAACATTTATCACCTATTGCTGATCGTCAGGAAAAAGTTCCCTGCTTTATGAAAACTTAATAAAAAACTCAAGGCAAAATTTATTATTTTGGTATAGGATAGTGAACAAGCTAGAGTTTTATTCAGGTGATTTTCCCTTCAACTTAATAGGTTTTCTGTCCAAGTTTGCTGCTGGCAATTGCTGCTCTATTCAGTAACCCGATTTGCTGGACAACTGGTTTCCATTGACTGGCAGCAGCGTTTGGGTTTCAGCGTGCTTACAGCAGTTTGCTCTGCTATGCGGTACATTGTCGATCCCCCTAAATCCCCCGTGCAAAAAAAGCGAAGCATCCTCTGGCTTCCCCATGCAAAAAAAGCGAAGCATCCTTTGGTCTCCCCCGTGCAACAAACGCGAAGCATCCTCTGGCTTCCCCCTTTTGAAGGCAGGGCTAATTCATTGTGATGAGAGAAAATTAGGACGACC
>NZ_JBKHHI010000518.1:0-4068 GCF_046539235.1 Coleofasciculus sp. | reverse complement strand
AAAATCGGCACAGGCAACCCAAAGGTAATTGAGGCACTCATACAACTGCTAGATAAAACTCAGGATGAATCCACCCGCAGGCGAGCTGCTGAAAGCTTCGAGAAAATCGACCCAGGCAACCCAAAGGTAATTGAGGCACTCATCGAACTGCTACAGACAACTCAGGATGAATCCACCCGCAGGCGAGCTGCTTACAGCCTAGAGGAAATTGGCACAGGCAACCCAAAGGTAATTGAGGCACTCATCGAACTGCTACAGACAACTCAGGATGAGTTCACCCGCAGGCGAGCCGCTGAAAGCCTAGAGAAAATCGATTCAGGCAACCCAAAAGTAATTGAGGCACTCATCGAACTGCTAGATAGGACTCAGGATGAGTTCACCCGCAGGCGAACTGCTGAAAGCCTAGAGAAAATCGGCACAGGCAACCCAAAAGTAATTGAGGCACTCATACAACTGTTAGGTACCACCCGGAACGTACCCGCTCGCCAAAAAGCCGCCGCCATCCTGGAAAAAATCGGTATTGGCAATCCAAAAGCTATTGCAGGACTCAGAAACTTGCAGCACCATCGCAATCCTTACACCCGTTTGCTAGTCACCGAACTCCTACCGAAAATCACGACTCTTACACAATCACAAACTCAACAAATTGAGGATGACTTACTCCTATTTCTACAAGAAACGCGAGTTAAAGACACTGTTGATCGCTATTTTTCGACTAATAACCCCAAAAAGGCAAAATTTTGTTACCATCGCATCATTGCCTGCTTAGATAAACTGCAAGAAGGTCGAGATATTATCACCCGGCGTTCTTTACTAAACTCCTACTTAGACATCTATCAACAGATTGTTAATTTCTCAATTAAAATAGGTGACTTAAACCGGGCATTCTTCTATACAGAACTTTTTCGGAATCGATATCTAGTCGAGCGAATCGCCCAACAATTTGCCCCCTTGCCGAATACGGTTACACCAGAGCTATCGGCACAAATCAATCAGGCAAAAGTAACTGAAAAGAAACAATTACAGGACTACACGAACGGAATTAATCAGAACTTAGACGAGCAGCAACTTAAACAACTAGAATTTCGCTGGCAAGACGCCAAAAAAGCCTTAGAAACCCTCTATGAGCAAGTCGCTGTTATCGAACCTGAGTTTATTGCCAAGACAAAAGTATCCCCTCTATCCTTCCGACAAATTCAGTCTGTACTCCCATCCGATACAGCCATTCTGGAATTCTTCTTCACCGCCAACAAACTCCTAACATTATTAATTCTACCTGGAGCTAAATCTCCTGAATCTATTCCTGTCAAACTTAACCCCAAGTCCATCGCCGCACTCGCTCAAGCTTGGGTATCCGGCATTACGACGAAAACACCATCAAAGGAAAAAGAAGACATTAACGCAACCATCCAAACCCTCTCTGAGCAAATCAATCAAATTTCCGATTCCCTCAACTTGTCAACCTTACTCCCCCACATTCCCGCTCAGATTCAGAACTTAATCATTGTCCCTCATAAATACTTACACCTTTTCCCCCTTCATGCCTTGTGGTTAAATGACCACCAGCGACTCATTGACCGCTTTGCCGTCAGTTATTTTCCCAACCTCCAAACCTGGAAAATATGCCAAAACCGCCAACGTTCTCGTCATTCCTTAATGGGCATAGAAAATCCCACCCAAGACAAAGATTTAATCTTTGCCAAAGCGGAAATGGCAAGTATCCGCCAACGCCAACAATTTATTCACCGGAAAATTTTTCCCGGCAAACAAGCCTCAAAAGCTGAAATTTTACACTCGGCTACTGATACCCATTGCTTCCATTTCTCTGGTCATGCCGAATACAATTTCCAGAATCCCCTCGACTCCTATCTGATGTTATCGGAAAACAGCGAGGAGAATCTCACCCTCAATACCATTTTCGCCGACTTGCATATCCCCCAAGCCGATTTAGTCACCCTTTCCGCCTGCTGCACAGGTGTTGTGGACGCCTTTCAACCCCTGGAAGAATATTTAGGACTTCCCACTGGCTTTTTACTAGCAGGTGCAAAAGCCGTTATCGGTAGTCAGTGGAAAGTTAACTCTATCGCCACCGCCTTTATTTTTGATGAGTTCTATCGCCAACTCGAACAAACCGGGAATAAAGCCATCGCCCTGAAAAATGCCCAGAACTGGCTGCGTCGCTGCACGGCTGATGAATTGCGAGAACGAGCAAGCACCTGGGATTTGAGTAAACTAGAACCAAAAGAGAAATTCCGTCTACAGCGAACACTCAAGCGTTTAAGCGGGACTCCCTTTGAAAATCCCTATTACTGGGCAGCATTTATCCTAACGGGATGTTAAACCATGAGTAGCAGCGATAGTGTCATTACAGATAGTGATATTTTTATTTGTGAAGCATTCAAGCAAATTTTGACTCAGCCTCTGGTTGAACTGGAAAAGACACTGGGTAGTCAAATGCCCTATGATATTCATCTCTACTTACGACAACTACCTTCTGACGACTACCAGAACCCAGCAGTCATGGCAAGTCATATCACCGACTTTTGCCAGCAACCGGGAAACGAGGCACTCAATGAATGGCTAGGAGACATCTATGATTGTCTCGATGCAAATGGTATCGATAAACTCGTCAAAAAAACAGGAGACCCCGGTGAAGAAGCGGATGCACCCACTGAACCCAATAGAATACTGATAAACGAAGGGCGTGATATCTGTCAATATCTGCAAAACTGGGCAACTCAACAGTTAAATCAAACCAATCAGCGCAATAATCCCCCGGTTCAGGGTCAAGGTAAACCAGGAAATCAAAATGCTGCCAACTGACATCCGATACTGGACAATTAGACATCACAGTTACCCCAACCTAACCCACCTGTGCGGGGTTAAACCATCTGAATTAGGACTTACGCAGCCACACTTTATGTATTGGTTACGGTGCGTTACGCTACGCTATGTCTTGGTTACGGTGCGTTACGCTACGCTAACACACCCTACAGATAGAGCTTTTTCGTAAGTCCTATGAATTATTCATAAATTGTATCAGCAGGCTCCATTTATATAATCCCAGACTTTGAGTCTGAGGGCAACAAGTTTAACCATGAATCCCACCCAAACCAATACCACAATTAAACTTTTATCCCCCACGCTGCACCTTTATCATTACGTGCTGCGAAATAGCCTCAACGAACGCCCAGAAACCACAGACAAGCGGCGGCAATTCTTCCAAGAAAACCTACAAAACCTCTCCACCCACCTCACCAGCAGCACCAATAAACGGGCATCAGATTTCGTTCAACTCATCCCCATTGAACAAGAATTAGCCCCCTCTGGAAACGTCCTTGATTTCACCACTGTTCCGCCAGAATGCCAAAAACCCAACAATGACCGACTGTATTTAGAGACAGGAATTATTCACAGTCGCCTAGTCGCACGTCGCCTCAATGACACCTACCTGCTGCGCTTCACCAGCTACGTTCCCTCAATTCACCAAGAACAAGCCCTACCCATCTTTGCGAATCTAGGTGAACATATTGCCAACTTACCTCTGGAACTCGGACAAACCGTCATCCTGGGCGGAATTTTACCCAATTCCTACTATTCCCCTAGCGATATTCCCAAAATCGCCGCCAATTGTCTCAGTCACTACTATGGCACACAAATTAACCCAAACAATCTGAGAGTTGAGGAATTTTTAAACAGCCCATTTTGTATTCACGCAAAACCCGTTACTATCCAAAAATTTAATAACTATGCTATCGAATCCATCCATCTAAGCTGTGTTTTCCTCTATCAAGACCCAATCATTGAGCAGCAAGCCGATAAAGTGTATCGCATCTTCCAAGATATGCTACTCAGTTATCATAAAATTCACTTCTTCCATTCTCAAAGCATTATCTTAAAAAAGATCCTCGGTCAACAGTACGAAGCTATCGAACGACTCACCGAGGATTACAATCAACAAAAATGGGATAGTCAATCTCTGAAAAAGCTACCGCAATACTCTCTGGACTATTATAAAAAACTCTCCTTCCTGCAAGACCAATCCAAAACCGTTGGCGTCAACTTAAA
>NZ_JBKHHI010000517.1:0-4092 GCF_046539235.1 Coleofasciculus sp. | reverse complement strand
CCGCCTTGAGATCGTCAGAAAGTCGCTGTGTTGATTCCGCCATTGTTTGTAAACGACGTAAAACCGCATCTTGCACCAGAGACTCATTCATAAAACTATCCTTACCATTGCGCGTATAGTGCTTAATTCGGTCGATACACTCCAAAATATGTTCAATATAGACAGCATCTCTTTCTCGATTCACAACGGTTTTGCCTCCTGCAAAACTCGCTCTCGGATTAAAGCACTTAAACCCTTCTCCGTCACAATATCCACCTTACACCCCAATAAATCCTGTAAATCCATCAATAATCCTCCAGGAAACCAAGGAGAAATTTTAGAGACATCGTAATCAATCAAAAAATCAATATCGCTGCTTTCTGATTCTTCCCCCCTGGCTACCGAACCAAAAACCCGCACATTAAATGCTCCATGTTTTGTCGCAATTTCAGTAATTTTATCTCGGTTTTCTTGTAAACGTTGACTAAGTTTCATGCTGACCTTTTCTCCTTAGTCAAAATTATATTCTAGTAAAGTTCCCCTTTTCCGTTCCCCCCTTCTCCCCCCTTTTCAAAAGGGGGCTAGGGGGGATGGGGGATCTAACTTTTCACGGGAAGTCTAGAAACTATTGTAGAGACGCGCCATGGCGCGTCTGGGCGGGTTTAGTCACATCTGGGTGCAACCCAAAAAATAGTCGTGAAACCCGCCCCTACACATTTAAGACTAACGTTGCGCCACATAACGTGAAAAGTCAGATGGGGGCTAGGGGGGTGGGAGTTGGGATTAGGGGATGAGGGTGAAAAATTCCCCCCTTACCGATGCAAATAAATAACCTTTGCCATTTCCCGATCCAACGCCGCACGAGTTCTGCCCACCTTAATAATATAAGAAGGAAACCGCTGCTCCAACAGAATCGGCATTCCGGGACTAATTCCCATCGCCATCAACTTCTGCAACGTCATCTCATCCTTTGTCTTCAACGCAGCAACGGTGCCGCTATTTCCCCGTTTAACCGATGCTAGTGCAATCATTTAAATCGTCACTCCTAATACATTTAACAAACCATTAACCAGATATCCCACCAAAAAGGCAAAGGGAAAAATAAACGCCACAATCGCCCAAGTTACTTTCGCCCCCCGCTCTTTCAACATCACTTGCAGTTGGGCAATACAAGGCAAAAACAGCGTCAACACAATCGCCGTCACCACCAACTGATTCCCCGTAAAAATCCCCTCTTGCTGCATATCAAACAACCCAGCTGCGCCGTAATCCCGCCGGAAGAAGCCATATAAAAAGATCGGCGCTGCTTCTCTAGGTAATCCTAACCCTAAAGCAATCGGCTCAATCCCCTGAATAATCAAGCCAAACAACCCGGTCAAACGCCCAAACCAAATAATCACCGATGCCCAAATAAATAGGGGCAAAATCTCCAAGAAATACCACTTCATTCTGAGATAGGTTTTCACCAGAATGTTTTGCAGTTTGGGAAAGCGCAAGGGGGGAATTTCCATATAAAAACTAGCCGGGTTTCCCGGAAGCATTCGGGCGCTTAAATAGCCCGTAATCATAAAAATTGCCGTAATTACTCCACCCCAAATCAACAACGCCGCAGGTTTTTGGGCTAACAATCCCACAATCACCCCCCACTGTGCCGCACAGGGAATGGCTAAGGAGAGTAAAAACGTGGCAATTAATCGTTCCCTTGTTGTTTCCAGGGTTCGGGTAACTAAGGTTGCCATCGTATCACAGCCCAATCCCAACACAATCGGAATCACCGCCCGCCCCGATAACCCGATCGCTTTAAACAGGTTATCCAGCATCAGGGATAATCGCGGCAGATAGCCACTGTCTTCCAGGAAGGAAAACATTAAAAAGAATGTGGCAACCACAGGTAAGACAATCGCCACTGCATAGCGAATCCCTAGGGTAATAATCCCGTAGTCGTGGGCGATTAAATCCTGTAAAGGTTGCCAGGGTAAAATTACCGTTACCGTTTGGTTGACAACGGGATTAATGTATGTTTCAAAGAAGGTTTCAATGGTATCTACCATCGTCCCCGCCCCAAATTCCCCGACAAATTTGTAAACCCCGTAATAGAGAATCGCCAGCAAAATCGGAAATCCTGTCCACGGATTGACCGTGAGTTGGTGCAGTCGTTCCGCTAACGGGGTTTTGCCTTGATTGGATTCGCTGAGAACCGTTTGTTCGATCGCCCACGCCCTTTGCTGACGCGCCTTAGCAATAGCCGAGATTAGCGGTTCATCCAACTGACTCTCAGCATCAGCGATCGCGGCTTTAATTTCTGCTTCTGTCTCCTGAATCTGAAGCTGCTGCCAAAGTGCAGGATCTTTTTGCAACAGGAGTAAGGCGATACTGCGCCGAGATAAAGGATAATCCTGGGATAGCGACAGCCGGGATAGCAACGACTCCAGTTTCGCGATCGCAACCTCAATAGGTTCCGGATAAGCAAGCTGACTTAACATAATCACCCACCTTATATTTCAAATCTCGTAAACCAACATTTAGTGCCGCTGCCATGGTGACAACCGGAATCCCTAATTCCATCTCCAGATGATCCCGGTGAATCTGAATCCCCAGTTGTTCGGCTTCATCGATCATGTTGACGGCTAACAACACAGGCAAACCCGCTTCAATAAGCTGAAACGTCAACGGCAGCATCCGCCCTAAGTTTTTGGCATCGACGACATGAATCACCAAGTCTACGGATTCACTGAGTAATAAATCCCGCGATACTTTTTCCTCTTCGGTAATCGGGAGTAGCGAATACATTCCCGGCGTATCCACCACCGCAAACAGGCGATCCCCAACCGTCATCTGACCCCTGGAGACTTCCACCGTTGTACCGGGATAATTGGACACAGTAACATAAGTACCCGTCAGGGCATTAAACAGAACACTTTTACCCACATTGGGCGTCCCCACCAAAGCCACTTGTGGAATCGGTTCAGTTTTCAGCGATGAGGATTGCGGCGGTTTACTCCACCATTTCCAGCCATTCCTTCTATTGGGCTTGCGGTGACAGGTGTTCTGACATTTGTGACATTCCATATCTTCTTGACTCCGATGATGGGAAGCAAATTTGGCAACTTGTTAAAAGTAATTCTCATTAAGTGTAGTCAAAAATGACCTAGGTTTCTGTATCAGGTCTACCTTTTAAAAAAGCTTAATATTTGGGGGGTAAGAGGAACCTCTCTTAGCTGAGATCGATTAACCGAAGGTTGACGACGAAGCCTTCTTCCCTGTCCTGATCAAAGTGTAAACCCCTTGTCTCAATCTGACAAGATAGATAAATGCTGAAACAGATTCCCTTTACCATGCCAGGGATTGGCGGCAATGGGGCGTTGGTTAGGCACGAAATGAAATATATACTAATTTACCGAAATATTTTTTAATAAATGTTGAGAATAAGTCACTTTAAGTTGAAGTCGGGTGGGCAGGAGTGATCAACCTGGAAATGCTCAGGTTATCAAGAGAGTGCTATTGCCCACCTCAATCTTCTGTATGGCGTCACCCCTTCACCTCATCACCCCCTCTTTTGGGAACTGATGGGTATTTGCAGCCAAATTGCCCTAGGATGACGAGTGACTTGTCGTATACCGTTGTTCTGCCAGATCTCGGATCAGAGACAAGCGATTATAGAGATAGTCATTCAAAATATGCATTTCCTCAGAATTGAGACCTCGCTCTTGTTTGAGTTGCTTGAGTATCCACTGAACCAGACTAGCATCGTCAAGTTTCAGTAGCAGATTAGATTGAGTCGTTTCAATTAAAGACCACAACTGACGCAGCATTGTGGGAGTCATACAATCTCCTTCCTTAGGTAAAGTGGCAGCAGCCGAGAAATAAAGCTGGTTTTCCAGCGCCTTGTCGCGATCCGGCAAAGAACACGACTCCGTTAAGAATTACTTAAGGATTGCTTGGTTTTTTTTACCATAGCTCATCTCGAACAACCCAACTCACGATTGTAGTCAGGATGATACAAGAGTTACCAAAGCCTTAACAAATTGAAAAATTACGTTGTAAAACTGACCAGCTATGTCGATTGACTGGGCGATCGGTTGTCGGTGAAGACTCGGACTGGTAATGATTTCG
>NZ_JBKHHI010000516.1:0-4111 GCF_046539235.1 Coleofasciculus sp. | reverse complement strand
ATACAGTTTATTAAATCAGAACAACGAGTCTTTTATCAACTCAGTTCTAGGGGAATCAATACAAAATGCTATTCGCGTACAGTGATAAGTAGTTTACATGCTGATCAAACGGAGTTGACCGAGTTATGAGTTACGATTTTAATCTGTTTGTTATTGGTGGCGGTTCAGGCGGAATTGCCACAGCACGACGAGCAGCACAATATGGGGCAAAGGTAGGATTAGCCGAATACAGCCGCTTGGGAGGAACCTGTGTGAATCGCGGCTGTATTCCCAAAAAACTGATGGTTTATGCCTCTCATTTTCCGGAAGTGTTTGAAGAGGCGCAAGGGTATGGCTGGAGTCCTGTACAAAGCACTCTCGACTGGCATAAAATGATTGAGGCGGTGCAAAAGGAACTCGAACGCCTGAATGGGATTTACCTGCGGATGTTGGATAATTCCGAAGTGCAACTGTTTCGGGGTTATGCCAAGTTTGTTGACCCTCATACATTAGAGATTTTTGAGTCGCCCAATAGCAGTACGGCGTCACAGAAAGTGAGTGCGGATAAAATTTTGATTGCCGTGGGTGGACACCCGGTTACACCAAATATTCCGGGTATAGAACATGCGATTATCTCCGATGATATGTTCCTACTCAAGGAGCAACCTAAGCGAGTGGTGATTCTCGGCGGTGGCTACATTGGTGTGGAATTTGCTTGTATTATGCATGGCTTGGGTTCTGAGGTAACCCAGATTATTCGCAAGGAGAAGATTTTGCGGGGGTTTGATGACGATATTCGGACTCAAATCCAGGAGGGAATGCGCCAACACGGTATCCGGATTTTGGATGGTAGCGTACCAACAGCGATTGAAAAGACAGAAGATGGACTGAAGGTTACGGTTTGCGGCAAGTATGAGGAAACCGTAATTGGAGACATCTTTCTGTCCGCCACGGGGCGCAAGCCTAATCTCCAGAATCTGGCACTGGAGAAGGCTGGAGTCGATGTCTGTCAAGATGCGATCGCGGTGGATGAGTATAGCCGTACTTCTCAACCTCATATCTATGCAGTTGGGGATTGCACCGATCGGATTAATTTGACGCCAGTTGCGATTAACGAAGGGCGTGCCTTTGCCGATACAGAATTTGGCGGCAAATCTCGGGTTATGAGTTATGAAAATGTCCCCTCGGCAGTATTTAGTACCCCAGAAGCAGCAACAGTAGGCTTAACCGAAGCCCAAGCCAGGGAAAAGCATGGCGATGGGGTAAAAGTCTATCGCGCCCGTTTCCGCCCCTTGTACCACACTCTCACTGGTCGAGAGGAACGGGTTATAGTCAAGTTAGTGGTTGACGAAACCACCGATAAAGTGCTAGGAGCGCACATGGTTGGAGCATCAGCGGCGGAGATTATTCAGGGCGTTGCGATCGCTGTGAAAATGGGAGCGAAAAAAGCCGATTTTGATGCTACCGTTGGTATTCATCCCTCGACCTCTGAGGAGTTTGTTACCTTGCGGTGATGTGAACCTTCAATAACCCCACGCTACTGACGTAGAGCGTGGGGATTGCAAGACAAATTGCAATTTATGTCATTTGTCATTTGTCATTTGTCATTTGTCATTCGTCATTCGTCATTCGTCATTCACTTACTCCCTCAGCTTCCCCTGCTCCCCCTGCTCCCCCATCTCCCTCATCTTCCCCATTGCCTAAAACAATTCTGGACGTACCTCAACAGATGGATTATTATCCGTCACCACGCAATTTGGAGCCGCTACTGTGCCATCAGGAAGCATTGTTCGGCATAACTGCGCTCCCTGCAAATTGACACCTGTTGCTCCCCGAAGATCCGTTTCAATGAGTTTTGCTCCTGTCAAGTTCGCGCCGCTTAAATCAGCTTCACTGAGATTTGCCCCATTGAAATTGACATTGGTTAAGTCCGCTAATGTCAAATTGGCTCGAAAAAGATTTGTATTGCTTAAATCAGCACCTGTCATTCTCGCCGAGCTAAAATTTCCCAAACTCAGAGTTGATCCACTCAAATTTGCCCCATATAAAATAACATAAGAGGCAAATGTATCATCTAAGCTAGCACCAACGATTTGAGCGCCACTCAAATTGGTATCGTACAACCGAGCACCGCGAAAATTAGCATTAGCTAAAATGGCACGAGTCAAGTTAGCATAATCTAACTTGGCATTGCTCAGATTGGCTCCTGCAAGATTGGCGGGGACTTCTGTGACAATTGCCCGATTCACCGATGTTTTAGGACTAAAGTTGGCAGCGCTGAGATCAACACCTCCTAAATTGGCTCCTCTGAGGTCAGCTGATCTCAAATCACAACCGACTAAACTCGGTCGATTTTGCCTCGGTAAAACATACGCTTGTTCGAGACGCCTGTCGTATTCAGTTCTTTCACTCAAATTAGCACCGGGAGCTTGTCTGGCTCGCTGACATTGTTGTTGAAAGTCTTGCTCAAAGTCCTCTCGAAACTGGGCATTAGCTGGTATTGTAGAAACACCCAATCCCAGGGCTAGGTAAAATCCTAGGATTTTGATTATTGACCGAAACAGGGGATGTTTATTCACGACTATTCAGTCACTACTAACGTTTAATTCTAGTGAATCATAATACGACTCAGAGCGCATCTCATTTTAGATTTTAGATTTTAGCAGCTTAACTGAGCCTCTTTGGGCGAGTTTTACTATCAAATGATAGATGATATTGAGTCTTTGTTCTTTTAGAGTAGAAGTGACAACCACCACAATGTATAAAAATTAACTGCAATATGACAGCACAACGGAAAAATAGTTCATTTACAGACCAAATCAGTGACGCGATCGCAACAACCACTCAAGTCGCCACGTTTGCCACTCAGTTGGCGACTAAAGCCACGCAATCAGCGGCTGATACCATTACCAGCACCAGCAAGGCTGTAGGAGAAGCTGTTCGCCCTGCGGCTGTGCGATTCCTAGAACCAGGAACGGAAAAGGTGGGCAAAATCTTGGCACCCATTGCAGAACATCCGGTGACTAAGTATGCTGCCAAAGTACCAGGGATTAGCTTGCTCGTTGCTGCATTGGGTCAAGTGGATTTGGAGCAAGCTCAAAAAGACGTAGACAAGCTGCGACAGGAGTACCCATTTGACACATCCGAACAGCTTGCTCACCGGATTGTGGTGGATACAGCAATCCAAGGAGGTAGGTTGGGATTAATCACCAACTTTATCCCCCCTTTAGCACTGGCTTTATTTGGGATTGAGCTAGCGGCGGTTACAGCACTCCAAGCACAGATGGTTTATCGCATTGCGGCGGCTTATGGATTTTCGCTAAAAGAGCCAACGCGACGCGGTGAAGTTCTGGCAATTTTTGGCTTATCTGTAGGGGGTTCCGGAGTTCTTAAAGGGGGTTTGAGTTTTATCGAAATTCTTCCGGTCATTGGTGCAGCCGTGGGAGCTTCTAGTAATGCAGCTCTCATTTATTCCCTCGGATTCGTTGCCAGCCAGTTTTATGAAGAAAAAAGAAGCACCTTGAATCGATATCATGAATAGCGACATTCCCCCAGCGCTGCCCCTACAATTGACTTATTACTTTTTTTATCGCTAACTGGGATGACTAGACCGATGCTTTAGTGATCGCTATCACTAAAAAGTCCGTTTTTACCACACAGTAGCGGAAATTTAGATCACAACAATTGCCCCTAGAAATTTCTACCCTAGAAGTGAAGCCCACATTTTGATTTAAGTACGTGCTGTCAATCAGAATGTGGGCGGCTGTCAGGGTTTCAGGGGTGCATCTGCCCTTTCATATTCATTTAGGGTCTTTTGTAAGGCAGGGTGCATCTGCTTTCTCTAGTTTCCATCAATCATCAGCAAAATGGGTAGAGTTACGATGAAATCTAACCCGCTGAATATAAAAATTTAGTAAAGTTTTATATTTTCCGACTTGCTCGCCAATACAGCAGTTTGCTCTGTTATGCGGTACATTGCCGAGCTACTACTGTTATGACTCAGCTAAAATAGGGCTTTGTTTGTAGTGAGAACTTTAGTTCTCTCTCCTCCTAGCTGAAGAGGGCTGAAGCCCTGACTACGAAGCCAATCTATTCCACCATTTTAGTTGGGTCACGCCACTACTGCCATGAC
>NZ_JBKHHI010000515.1:0-4116 GCF_046539235.1 Coleofasciculus sp. | reverse complement strand
AATTGTAGATTGTAGGGGCGAGTCGCTGCTCAAATATGGCGGTGTTAAAATTAACCTGTCTCGACTCGCCCTAGCTTAAATGTAGCGAAGGAACTGAATCTCTGTTTACCTTGACATCAGAGTTATGCTAAGGGCAGATAAAACCGAAACGTACTGCCAATCCCTAGCTGACTTTCCACCTCAATCTCACCCCCTTGCAATTCCACCAACCGCTTCGAGATAGCTAACCCTATCCCCGTTCCTCCAGTGTGAGGATTGCGCGACTTTTCCGCCCGCCAGAACCGTTCAAACAGATGAGGAATATCCTCTGGGGCAATCCCCATCCCCGTATCGGTTACCGCAATCCATAACCGAGAAATAATACCTTTTCGTCCATCCCGTTCTATCCATACCTGAACCGTAATCGCACCTGTTTTAGTATGTCGAATGGCATTGCCTAAAAGATTCACCAACACTTGTTCCAATCGGTCAATATCTGCCAAAACTTGTGGCAATTTCTCCGGACAATCTAAGTGTAATACTGGACCTTCTTCCAACACCTGATCCGCAAACTTTTGCACCAGTGATTCTAACAGGGGACGCACATTTACGGGTTCCAGTTTAATCGGTAGATAACCGGCTTCGGCTTTGGAGAGTTCCTGTAAATCATTAATTAACCGTTCCAATCGGCGCGTTTCTTTTGCCAACTGTTGATACATCGCCGGCGTTGCTTCCATCCGTTGTGTAGCCAGTTCTTCTAAATAACCCCGCAGTACCGTCAGGGGGGTTCGCAGTTCATGAGTCAAATCACTGACTAAATCTCGCCGCCGCTGTTCCACATCTTCTAAACTCACCGCCATCTGATTAAAACTGCTGGCGAGTTGATTAATTTCAGGAATTTCACTGGGCGGGAGTCGTTTATCCAGCTTACCCGCGGCAAATTGTTGGGTAATGTCTTCAATTTGAGTCAGGGGTTTGACAATGCGACGAGATAACCAGTAACTAAGTCCTCCTGCTGCCGTCGTGCCAACAATAACAGACCAAAATGTGCCGCGATTCCAAGCCCTTTGAAATCCTTGTAATAGGGAGGTACGGGCAACGCGAAAGATGACTCCTTTGCCTTCTAATTGTTGCAGATGTAAGATAAAGAAGCGCGGCGAAGATACTTTACTAATAATTAACAGGGAACCCACGCCGACAATCATCACTAACAAATGGGAGAGAAACAGGCGTGAGACTAAGGGTAAGGATTTGCGGCGGCGTAAACCGGTTTTACTCATGGGGTTCGATAAAATTTTGGCTTTGTGGGCTTGGCTTAAGGCTTAAGTGAAGCCCTGAACTCAAGTTCGGGCTAAAAGCTAAAACCCGTTAAAACGGGTTGAAAGACCCTAGCCTAGTAGGTAATTCTTTATGAAGAGTCCCCTACAGACGGTCGGATCGCCCGCTTTGGTGTTTCTTTACAGGCAGGGGTTCTAAACTGTTGCGGGTTTGCATTGTAGAAAATTGTAGATATATAGTAAAGTATAAGGAAGCTTCTTGGGATATTGTCGGGGGCGACGCCGTGCAGCCGATACGGGTTAACCCAGTATGAAAGACTAAACTACAAGTTTCTATAAGTTTAGTCTACAGGGTTATCTTCAAATTTATAACCAACACCAATAACGGTCTTAACAAAGGTCGGATTACTGGGGTCTGGTTCTATTTTTTTCCGCAATCGGGCGACATGGGTATCAACTACCCGTTCATCACCAAAGAAGTCATTCCCCCAAAGTTTATCAATCAGTTGAGTACGATTCCAAACTCGACCCGGTTGACTGGTAAAGGTGGCTAACAGATTAAATTCTAACGTGGTTAAATCTAGGGGTTCTGATTCCTCAGAATCGAGTTGGCGACTGGCGGTATGTTGATCTACATCCACGGTAAAATGTTGGGTACGGTAGACGAGGGACTGTCCGCCGTGACGTAAACTACGCCGCAATAGCGCCCGGACTCTCGCCACCAGTTCGGTAGGGCTAAAGGGCTTGACCAGGTAATCATCCGCACCTGTTGATAAACCAATTACGCGGTCAATTTCCTCTCCCTTCGCCGTCAGCATTAAAATATAGGGGTCTTTGGGTCCCGGTTTTTGGCGAATTCGGGCGCACACTTCTAGTCCATCCAATCCCGGTAGCATTAAGTCGAGAATAATTACATCCGGTTGCTGGGTTTGGAAGGCTTGGATGGCGGCTAGTCCATCGCGACAGGAGTAGCAGGTGAATCCTTCGCGTTCTAGGGTGAGTTGGATGAGTTTAGCGATTTCCGCTTCGTCTTCAACGATTAAGATATCCATATAATAAGTAGGTGGGAACAATTACAGTGAAAGGTTTTGATTGTCATTCGTCATTCGTTATTCGTCATACTCGCGGAGCACCAAGCAAGCTACGTTTTATGTAAGGGTTTGAGTATTATTTACAGGACTGGTGGAGTGTTGGGTTTATTTCCACGAATCTAAATACACGACGCTTGTTTCTACGATATCTTATACCAATTCACCAGACAGCGACGAGGAAGCCCCTGTAGGGCGAGCATCTTGCTCGCTAGTATAGGCATCTTGCTCGCTGGTGCTGGTATGGTGTTTCGTTAAAGGTGTGGGCTAGGTGCATGAATCGTTGTTTTTGTCAATACAAAACGAATAGGATCAGGGCTGCTTTTTTCGGCTTATTATATTTTTATCTAAATCGGGTTCAACAAAATTGTTGTCTAGGTGGTGAACAATGCGATGATTTTTATTAATCCTAAGACCGATTTTGCCTTTAAAAAAATTTTTGGTTCTGAGCAAAGTAAAGATATTTTAGTTAGTTTTTTAAATGCTCTCCTTTATGAAGCGCGTCCGGTCATTGAAGATTTACAAATCATTAATCCTTATCTAGCGCCCAGAATACGCGGTGTCAAAGATACTTACCTAGATGTTAAAGCTAAGCTCGAAGATGGAACAACTGTGATTATCGAGATGCAGGTGTTGAATGTGGAGGGATTTGAGAAGCGGATTTTGTACAATGCAGCCAAGGCTTATTCCATTCAACTGGATAGTGGCGAGGATTACAAGCTATTAGAGCCAGTGATTGCTTTGACGATTACGGATTTTGAGATGTTTAATAATCTGGATAAGATAATCTCGCGGTTTGTTTTAAAGGAAAAAGAGTATCTGGTTGATTATTTAAGTTATGATATTGAGTTGGTCTTTGTGGAATTACCTAAATTTAATAAGAGATTGGAGGAGTTAGAGACGCTAACCGATAAATGGATTTATTTTCTTAAAAATGCCAGGAGTTTGGATAGTGTACCGGAAACAATGGAGGAAGTCCCGGAGATGAAGCAAGCGTTTGCTGTGGCGAATCAAGCGAATCTGAGTCGGGAAGAGTTGGAAGATTTGCAAAAGCGGGAAATGTGGATATATGATCAGCGAAATGCGATTATTAAGGCGGTTAATCAAGCGGTTAAGCAGAAACAAGTAGAAATTGCTCGGCGACTACTGGATGTGTTGGATGAAGAAACGGTTAGTCAAACGACAGGGCTTAGTCTGGAGGCGGTGCAGCAGTTGAAGCGCGATCGCTAAGCTGTTCGGTATTTAAACCTTAATGTCAATAATGGCTCTCATCCTTGCCGTAGTAGTGCGAGCATCTTGCTCGCTACATTCATTGAGCATCTTGCTCGCTACATTCATTGAGCATCTTGCTCGCTACTAATACCCAATTTAAATGCATGATACCCAATCCGCTATAATTCCTAAGAAATACTTTCTGATATAGGCGGTTGAGTAAAGGGCGACCCGACCCCATTGAATGGACTGGTGTTGTGAATTAGGTCAAGCGGGTCGCCCCTACAGGGGAATTATAAATGTTTCGTTCATCCGTTGCGGATGCGATCGCTAATTTAGATCGAATGGCACTGAAAAGCGGGCATTATGAGATCGCCAAAACCTTTGATGTACTGTAGGGTGGGTTTCGGCTTCGCTCAACCCACCAGCATACCAGTCAGTGACATTCAATTTAGATCCCTAACCTTCAACAAGTCGGGGATCGGGTAGGGGAATGGATTACAAGCCCAATTTTTGTAACACAGGTTTGGTGGAGACAATATGCTTACTCAAGCCCAACT
>NZ_JBKHHI010000514.1:0-4148 GCF_046539235.1 Coleofasciculus sp. | reverse complement strand
AACAATCAACAATGAACAATCAACAATGAACAATCAACAATGAACAATCAACAAACTCGACGTCCCATAATTACCAAATCACGCTCAATGTGACCCATATCCGCTATTTGAGGTAAATAACCCCAACGTTGGAAGCCATATTTTTGAAAGAGGTGTAGGCTGGGTTGGTTGTGAGCAAAGATTAATGCCACTAAGGTATTGAATCCTAACTTAGGACTCTGTTTGATGGCGCGTTGCAGCAGTTGTTGTCCTATTCCTTGACGCCGAAAATCGGGAGACACGTAGACGCTAAGTTCAGCCGTTGCATGGTAGGCTGGGCGGACTAAGAAGGACTGAAAACTGAGCCAACCAGCAATTTGACCTGTAGAATTGGATCGTTCATGGCAGTCCATGACCCAAAGAGGGTAGCTGTTTGGTTTATGTTCTTGATACCAAGCGATACGGCTTTCAACTGAGATAGGTTCTAGATCGGCGGTGGCAATGCGACTGGGAACAGCCGAATTGTAAATTTCCACGATCGCAGGCAAATCTACCTCAGTGGCATCACGGATATACATTAAGGCAGGATTAGGGCGACAAACCATAGAATTATTAGTGCTAAAGGGTCATCAGTGATTAAACAGGCTTCTTTGTGTGGCACTATTGATTTTTCTGTTCACGCTTATCCTGATTATCTGGCAACTGCGAGGATTGGGCATCGGATTGGGTGCATTAACAAGGGGGATTTTTACTCTGGTTAGCGATATGTCCTTAATGGACGAACTTAGAGTTAGTGCAACCGTTGGCAATACTATACTCACATTGATTGCCCTACTCATTCTGTGCCGGATTCTGGATGAAGCCGGGTTTTGGCGCTCTTTAGCGCTACAATTAACGGTTTTGGGGATAGGTCAAGGGCGTCTGCTTTTCCTTTTGTGCGGACTTTTGGCAGCATTGGGAACGGTTGTTTTAACCAATGTGGGTATGGCATTAATCTGGATTTCCCCGGTGATGGAGATCCTTTGTTTACTACGCCTCAGGGCTAAAACCCTGTTCGCTGTTGTCTTTACGGTTAGTTTTATCACTGAAGCTGCTAGCTTATTGTTCCCGGTGAGCAATCCGGTCAACCTGCTGGCGGTAAACTATGGCGACATTTCCGGGTTTCGCTATATTCTGGTGATGACCCCGGTGACATTCGTCGCGATCGCAACCAGTTTAGCCAGCTTCTGGTTCTACTTCCATCGGGATATTCGATACACCTACAAACTTACTCACCTGCCGCCACCAGGCCAAGCCATTCGTGATCCCTTGGTTTGTCGATGGGGCATGTTTATTTTAGCCAGTCTACCTCTGGCATACTGGATTGCCCAAGACCATTCTCTGCCGACTTGGATCGTGCCGGCGATCGCGGCGTTGATTCTGCTAGGATTGGCGAGACGCGGGTTTCTGCCAAATACCACACCGATTATTTCTGTGAGCAAAGTTTGGCAGGAAATTCCCTGGCAATTGATTGGGTTTAGCGTCCTGATGTATGGTGTCGTCCTGGGTTTAGGTCAAGTTGGTATGAGTCATGTCATCACCCATCAGCTAGACGCCCTCTCCAGTTGGGGGTTAACCCTGACAGCAATAGGCACCGGTTTTCTTGCCACTGGGCTGTCAAACTTATTTCAAAATTTACCCACTGTGTTGCTGAATGCTATAGCAATTTCAGACACAACCAGTGATCCAGCGATTCGGGAAATCATGGAGTACGCGAATGTGATTGGATGTACCCTGGGAGCCAAAATTACTCCTTTGGGTAGTTTATCCACGTTAATTTGGTTCAAGGTTTTAGCGCGTCAAGGGTTACGCCTACATTGGTTGTACTATATTCGCCTGAGCCTAATTCTGACGTTACCCATTTTATTTCTCAGCTTACTGAGTTTAGCTCTATGGCTTCCCTGGCTGATTGTCTAAGTTTTGATTTGTCTTTTGTCTTTTGAATTGAGAGAATATATATTAGAGAATAAACTAGCGATAAAAATCCAAAAGCTTTATCATTACTCAAGGGTGTATCTGCTTGCCTGACCACAACAGCTATGTTTGACAAAAAATAGATAGACTTCAGAGGTCTAGCTGTTATTGGGCTTTTCCAGATAATATAGCGACTCAGCCAAGTCGGTTTAGGTATTTGAGAGACCTGTAGTATCATTTTGAGTTTCTCTCACTCGCACAATTGAGTCTCATCAATCAGGTAAGTAATCGATGATCATCCAAACAGCAGAACCCCCTATCCCTAAGTCTCAGGGAGATATAACACAAAATAACCATGCGTTTTGTAGCAATCAAGACAAATTTTTAACCCTGACCCTCGATTTGTTTTTCATTGCCAGTCCTGATGGCTATTGGCAGCAAGTTAACCCGATGTGTGAGCGAATCTTGGGATATAGTAGCCAAGAATTTAAAGCCCGCCCCTGGATTGAATGGGTGCATCCAGAGGATCAGCAGATGACCTTGAAGCAACTGCAAAAGCTCAGGGACTGCGAGGAAATTGTCTCCTTTGAAAATCGATACCGCTGCAAAGATGGCTCCTATAAGTGGCTGTTATGGAACATCACCTTATGTCACACGCAGAACCAAATTTATGCGGTTGCTCGCGATAATACCCAACGCCGGGAAGCTGAAGCCGCACACCGGGAAAGCGAAGAACGGTTTCGTTTATTGGTCGATGGCGTCAAAGACTACGCCATTATTATGCTCGATCCAGAGGGTAAAATCGTAAGCTGGAATCCTGGTGCCGAACGAATTAAACAATATCGCGCCGCAGAAATTCTGGGTCAACATGTCCGTTGTTTTTATACCCCTAAGGATATAGCCCAGGGACAACCGGACAAGTCCTTAAACATAGCTGCACAGCAAGGTCGTGTTGAAGAAGAAGGCTGGCGAGTGCGTAAGGATGGCTCAACATTCTTCGCTAATGTTGTGATTACTGCCTTACGGGGAGAAGACGGTCAATTACGGGGGTTTGCTAGGGTAACACAAGATATTACAGAACGCCAATTTGCTCAGGAAACCCTAAAACGAACGAATGATGAGTTAGAAAAACGAGTCGCTAAACGAACTGCTGAACTGTTGCAAATCAATGAGCGGTTGAAACAAGAGATTGCTCTGCACCAGCAAACAGAAGTGGCGTTGGCAGAAGAAACTCACTACGTCACTGATTTATTACAGAAGCTGCAACAAGCTCAAACCAAACTGATTCACACAGAAAAAATGTCAAGTTTGGGGCAAGTGGTTGCTGGGGTTGCTCATGAAATCAATAATCCTGTCAGTTTTATTTACGGCAATATCGATTACGCCATCTGTTATCTGCGCGATTTAATGCAGTTAGTCGAACTCTATGGCATTCACTATCCCCAACCCGTAGCCGATATTCAGAAACGAATCACAGAAATTGATCTAGATTTCTTGATGGCAGATATGCCAAAACTACTGAATTCAATGAAGGTGGGAGCTAACCGAATTCGGCAGGTGGTTTTGTCTCTACAAAAATTTCTCAAGGCTGACCAAACTGAAATGAAGTCCGCTGATATTCATGAAGGACTTGAAAGTACTCTGTTGATTTTGCAACATCGCCTGAAACCTAGCGTTGAGCATCCTGAAGTTACTGTGATTAAAGACTATGGCAAGTTACCCCCAGTCGATTGTTATGCAGGGCAAATCAATCAAGTGTTCATGAATTTACTCACTAATGCTGTAGATGTATTGGAAGCTTCAGGTGGAAATACTCCTCATCAAATTAAAATTAGCACTGAGGTTCAGGATATTAGTATTGAGAAACCTGGAGTAAGTTATTGCCCAAAAATACCTCATGCTGTGATTCGGATTGCCGATAATGGTCCAGGGATGAGTCCAGACGTCTGCCAAAAACTTTTTGCTCCATTTTATACCACCAAGCCCCTAGGGAAAGGCACCGGATTGGGTCTATCGATTAGCTATCAAATTATTGTAGAAAACCATGGGGGTCAGTTAACTTGTCGGTCTCAACCCGGTGTCGGATCAGAGTTCATTATCGCTATTCCGATTAATCAAATAATCACCAAGCATCCTGAACTGTCACTGACGCCAAGTTAAGAATTGGTCATTGGTCATTGGTCATTGGTCATTGGTCATTGGTCATTGGTCATTGG
>NZ_JBKHHI010000513.1:0-4155 GCF_046539235.1 Coleofasciculus sp. | reverse complement strand
TGGTTTCATTGGTTTCGGTAACATCGGCTCCCGAATCAACCAGCATCCCGATGTAGTATGTGCCATCCCCATTCCAGACGGAATGATTAACTCCGGGCAAGTTTAAGCTTTTTGTAAAAGAATCCATGCTGTTCCCGGCTAACCCATTAATCGTGGTACTGCCTAAGAAATGATCTACGGTGCTAATCGTGTTATTACTGGAGAGATAGAAGGAAACATCGAAAGCACCAGCGCTACTCCCCGTATTAATAATGTCAAAATCAATGTCAAAACTATCACCTGCATTGAGGGGTTCTGGAGTGACATTAAAGTCCCATCCCCACAAGTCAGATTGAGGTTGAAAATTGATTATCCAACCTAAATCTTCAAAAATTCCCAATGTTACCGCACCCGGATGATGGTTAGCCTCTCCTGGAGTAATTTGAGGTGTCATCAAAGCATTAGAACTTCCACTTCCATAAGTCGCTTCATCCAAGTGGGCATAGCTAGAACCCAATTCCCATATACTAGGAGCGTACAGTTTGGGATTCGTGCCACCATTGGCAGCAACTGCATTACTCCCATTGAAGAACAGGTTATCGCTGATGAGTTGAGCGCCTAGAGCAACAGAGTTATTCGGAAATGTATCGATAAGTTTTTGACCGGAACCATTCACCGTAAAGTGATCGTAAATCTTGGGTTGGCTCCACCAACTCCCTTGTTTAGTGTTGGAGTCATAGTTCATGCTACCACTAAACCCCAAGCCATGACCTAACTCATGTAATACAACAGAAACAAAATCAGTCTTTCCTGTTGGTGTATTGCCATCAGTGTCAAAATACCAGTTCGAGTAATTGCTATTGAAGTTAACATTAATATCATGGGCAGTGGTATCTAAATCGAAGCCAGCCAGACTATTGGCGAGGGCGCTTGGATACGAGGTATTGGCGTAGGCAGCATTGGCAAAGTTGTAGTAATAGTCATTGGATCGAGCAGAACCGAGAATATTTGTATCTTTTCCTAAAGGAGTCCAATCCGCTTCAATTTCAATCGGAACTGGCGAAACAATCAGGCTTTCCCAGATATCAACCGCGTATTCAAATGCCGCTTGAGCTTCGGTGGAAAAACCGTTATAGTTAACGTTGATTGTAGAGGTTGGAGTCTGAGCGGCTAACAGATTTGGCGTTGTCGTTGATTCTGCCTGTGGAGTCCCGTTGTCAGTGAGTTCTAAGCCTGTTTGCCTACCTGAAACGATGTTTGCTTGAGGTGTCTGATCAAACTTCTCAGTTGCCGTACCCGAACTATCCGTGTCAAGCGACAAATTCTCGGCTTCTGCTACACCAAAGAAATTACCAAACATCAGAGCTAATTCGGTGGAGGTGGAGAAGGATTCGTCGTGAGATGCCATAAGAGTCTCTCCTGTGTAGAGAAAATTGTGTGCAGATGTCAGATGTTGACCTCTGTGCCCTCTTGTGTATCTCAGGAGTTGACCCTTATGCAGTTTTTTGTATGGATATTTACATTTTACAAAAGTTTATTTTTACTTGACAAATTGATATCCAACAGCTATTAAGACCCCATATCTGTCAGTTGCGGTAACGTTTCAACCCAGCGAATAACAAAAGCGCGATCGCGAATCCCCCAGCGACTCCGGAAATCAGTAGGGTATCTGTATGACGCAGTGCGATCGCAATATACGCCCAAGCAATCACTAGAGGAAAAGCAATATCCGATCGCTGCATAATCACCGTTGCTGTGATCGCCGCCCCGACAAGCAGGACAATTGCCGTCCAAACCGAGGGGTCAATCCCCCAACCATTCCAGCCAAGGTCATAGAGTACAATTGCCACATTCAGAATTGTGGCTACGCTGATCCACGCCAAATATATACTCACGGGAATGTGGATGTACCATTTCTCTTTCCGAGACACCCGGACAGAACCAATGCCCAACCGCCAATACACTCGAATCAGTGGCACTAAAATCCCCAGCATCGCCACCAGCGACAGCGCAAACTGGCGATACTGGAACAAAAATACCCAAACAATCTGGGCAACACTCGCCAGCACTAAACCATAACCCATCTGACGCAGATAAGTATTTTGCCGCTGGTTAGGGAGTACCTGATAGATCCCCAGACTAATCAAACCCAGATAAATGATCCCCCATATAGCAAAAGCATAGCTGGCTGGGATAATCTTAATTTCCCCAAAGAGAGTATTGGAGATTTCGCCGATTGTTAGTCCACCAATCGGCGCGATATTTGCCCAGACATTAATGCCAAAAGCGGCAAGGATCGCACTCAATGTGAGAACTTGCCGGAGGCGATCTGAGTTTAAATAGGAATTGAGCCGTTTCATATTTTCACCGAGTTCAAATCTCGGTTATGCTGAAGATCACTTGAGTTTTTGCTTAATAAATGACACGAGTTGTCCCATTTGTTTTTTCAACCCATCAACTTCTGACTGTAAATGTTGAATTTTTGCATTTAATGCTTGAACTTCGTCTGATGAAACACCAGAAGCTTCACCCGCAGGGGCTTCTTCTTTGGGTGGCGGAGCCATAACGGGGCGTTTTTTCGCCTTCGCCATCGCTTCCTTAATCGCATCAACTAGTTGCTTCTTTTCAAAGGGCTTTTCGACGAAGGCAAAATACTCAAACGGCTCCGGTATCTTCTCCGTTACTTCTTCCTTACGACCTGACATTAATACTAACGGAATGCTCTGGAGAGTACCGTCACTTTGAATTTGTTGAAAAACATCCCAACCACTCATTTTAGGAAGCAGAAAATCTAACATGATTAGGTTGGGATGCTCCTGACGGATCTGATTAAGACCTTCAATACCATCTTTGGCTTCTAACACTTCAAAGTTACCGGGCGGCAACATTTCTTTAACACGCATCCGGATGACTCTACTGTCATCAATAACTAATATTTTATGGCTTGCCACGACTGACTCCTTTGCAAAGGTAAAAGAAAAACGTCTTCAGCCCAGGTAGACCAGACCCCATAACTCCACTCAGACAGACCTCACCGAGTCTGTTTGCGGGAAAACAACGGATGACCGACCGACACCTGTAACTCTTTTGCTGTTTTGAGATTGAACCCAAAAGCACTCGTTGTCCATGATTCTAGATTAATCTGCTTGGTTGGTTGAGAGCAAAACTCGGCTCAAATCAGGGTCGAAGTAAAATGCTTTACTATTTGTATCGTACAGAGTAACACTGTTGCTGATAGCTCACCACAATTATTATGGATTTGCCGACTCAACCCAATCTGTCTGCTAAAAACCTTTGGCGAGAGGAAATTACTGCCCTACCCAGTTGGTTGCGACGCCCCATTGGTAATGCCAGTGATATCTCTACGGTTCAGCGCATTGTCAAACAACGGCAAATTCACACGATCTGTGAAGAGGGGCGCTGTCCCAATCGCGGGGAGTGTTATGCCAACAAAACGGCGACCTTTTTGCTGATGGGTCCCACCTGCACCCGTGCTTGTGCGTTTTGTCAAGTGGATAAGGGTCATGCTCCGATGCCTCTTGATCCCGAAGAACCCCAGAAAATTGCCGAATCGGTTCAGTTATTGGGATTGCGGTATGTGGTACTGACATCAGTGGCGCGAGATGATTTACCGGATCAGGGTGCGGGTTGTTTTGTTGCCACAATGGATGCGATCCGGCGATTGAATCCAGAGACCCAAATTGAAGTGCTAACGGCAGATTTTTGGGGCGGGAGAGGAAAGGAGAATCAAACGCCAACCGAGTTGCAGCGTCAACGGGTGAAGACGGTGGTTCAGGCGCGTCCAGCTTGTTATAACCACAATATTGAAACCGTAAAACGACTGCAAGGACAAGTGCGCCGGGGTGCCCAATATGAGCGATCGCTGAATGTTCTCCGCATCGTCAAAGCCCTTGACCCGACAATTCCCACGAAGTCAGGATTAATGGTAGGACATGGAGAGACGGAAGCGGAGGTAATCGAAGCCATGGAGGATTTACGCCGTGCTGAATGCGATCGCCTCACCTTAGGGCAATATATGCGTCCCTCTCTGGAACACCTGAGAGTGCAGCGCTATTGGACTCCTGAGGAATTTGAGCGACTGGGTGCGATCGCTAAACAGATGGGTTTCACTCATGTCCGTTCGGGTCCGTTGGTTCGCAGTTCCTACCACGCGGG
>NZ_JBKHHI010000512.1:0-4165 GCF_046539235.1 Coleofasciculus sp. | reverse complement strand
TAGTTAGGGCGGGTTTCGTTGTTCAGTTATGGCGCTACGCGCTAGGCAATAGGCAATAGGCAATGGGCAATAGTTAGCTAGGGCGGGTTTCGTCGTTCAGTTATTTCATCAATAGCTGATTGTAGTTCTTAAACCCGCCCCTACAATTGACTAATGATTAATAGGCTGTCCAACGAGGGTCAGACTGATAACGCACAATCACGGGATGAGAGAGCCGATTTACCTCCACATTTCCTAACTGGACATCTCCAGGTAACTCAAATAAATGATGCAAAATCGGCTCAGTCAGATAGCGCGTTGACACCGATAAGGTCAGCCTATCCGCTTGAATCGATTGCCGCGACGCCAAAACAAAACCCCAGGGTCCAAAACTGGGTACGTCCACCACATAAGGATGAGTTGATAATCCCACATCCGATAGGGTTGCCACAATACAGCTTAGAACATCTGGGGCAAAAAAAGGACTCGAGGCTTGAGTGACAAAAACGCCATTCTCTGCCAATCGCGGTAACAAACGCTGGTAAAACCCTTCAGCATACAGCTTGGCAAGCACTTCTCGGTCAGGATCAGGAAAATCGGCGATAATTACATCAAAAGTGTCATTTAAGGCGGGTGCTGTAACAAAAGCATCGGCGTTAATCACCTCAACACGCGGATCAGTTAACGCCCCTTCATTTAACCGCACCAACTGGGGATGAGACTGGGCTAACTTAACTACTTCGGCGTCTAACTCAATCAGCACCACTCGTTCCACGTCTTGCCACTTCAACACTTCCCGCACCGCCATCCCATCCCCCGCCCCCATAACTAGCACATGACGCCTGTTCTGACTCGCACTCATCGCCGGATGTACCAAGGCTTCATGGTAGCGGTATTCATCCAGGGTAGACAGTTGCAAATCTCCATCTAAAAATAGTCGCAAATCTTGTCCCCGGCGCGTCAAGACAATCCGTTGATAGGGGGATTGAATTCGGGTAATTACGGGGGCTTGATACAGGGTATTTTCCAACCGATTACTGATAGGAATCGCGGCGGGTGCGGATAATGTCAGTAAAACGCCTAAACCTAAACCTAGATATCCCCAACGGCGCAGCCGAGGAAACTGCTGTCCAATAGCAAACACCATAAATGCGGGTAATGCGCCCAGCACAAAGGCGGCGGGAAATAAGCCAATTAACGGTAGTAGCAATACGGGAAACAGCAGCGAACCCAACAACGCGCCGACATAATCCAGCGCCAAAACCCCAGCCAGCGCCTCCCGCACTCCCTCCTCCAATTCCAGCACTCGCGTCAGCAGGGGGACTTCTAAACCCGCTAAAATGCCCAGTAATATAGTTACCAGGAATAATCCCAACCAGAGGAAACCGTTGACGACAAATAGGGCAAATAGTCCTAAGGGTAATAATGCCGTCAGGGGAGCCATTAGCAGTTCAACTTGAAGAAATGCCACCAGGAGTTGGCGTTGTTGGAGCCAAGGAGGGGACTTGGGCGCGATAAATTGACTTAAGTAAGAGCCAATCCCCATGGCGGCTAAAAAGCCGCCGATAGCTACTCCAAAAGACAGCGCCTGATTGCCCACTAAATAGCTAGCCAGGGTTCCTAGTAACAGTTCAACTGCTAATCCACAGCTAGAGGATACCGCCGCCGCCGCCAAAAGTAGCCGACGTTGCTGCCGAGTTAATGGTGAAACTGGGGGTTGAGTTACGGGTTCAACATTGGAGTTGTCTGTTGATACTCCCTGATGTGCCATGAATTTTGAGTTATTGTTATCGATGTGTGTCAAGGAATCGGGAGCTGGGGGAGCTGGGGGAGCTGGGGGAGCTGGGGAAGATGGGGAAGCAATTGGAACATCTGTTGTAGGGGCGGGTTTTACCGTTGGCGTTTGGTTTACACCCTGATATCACTAAACCCGCCCTGATAGAGTGCAATAATTTTTCGACAAATGACAAATGACAAATGACGAATGACGAATGACAAATGACAAATGACAAATGACAAATCCCTATTTTCCTGCACTCGGACCGCCGCCACGAAACCCTCCATAAGACGACCGATTGGGTAAAAGAATCCATGTTCCTCCCCGATATTGACCCGATAATCCTGTTCCATGTCGGGGCCAATAGTTGTCCTGTTTATCGGCTCGCAGGACGAGGGCAGAACGCTGTGTATAACCTGCCGTAATTGTCAAGAGGGCGATCGCGATCGCAGAGATAGCAAAAATTTTAGTTAACATCTGTGAAACTCCTAGGATGAACAGAGTTTTGAGTTCTCAGTGAGACAGTGAACGAGTGCTTGATCAGGGGTGTTTATCTTGGGGATAATCCGATAAAGGAGATGGGCGAATGTGGACAACCTCCACGGAACCGAGCGTGCGGTTGCGATCGCGCACTGTCAGCGTCGTCTGATCTACGGGTGCATCTGGCATCACATCCAGATGAAACCCATAAGAACTGCGAGGTTCCAAGGTGAAAAAACATTGGACTTGACCCGTCGCTGATTCCACCCTGCCATCTTCTTCTTTAAAGCTTAAAGGCATAGGCAAAGCACGGGCATAAACTTGTTCTCCATAAGCATCATTAATCACCAGACGTGCGTTTAGCTGTCGCGGTGAGGTTTCGTCAGATTTCACATTGATCTTGACCCGCACTAGCTGATTCGCCCCTCCCACCGTAGCGCGTCCACTGGGATCGCTATCTTGAATTGTTTTCGCGATCGCGGTTTTCCCTGAGACGGGTGTGGCAAGGATGGCGATAAGTCCCAGAATTGTTGAACCGATTAAACCAGACCACAAATAGCGGGTATCAACAACCCCATTTTCCACCGTCACCTTAAATTCCACGGGTTGTTGGAGTTCTTGTCCAGAGGTGTTACCATACTCCAACACGGCAATTGCCACGGTTATTTGCTCATTTTTCTTTGCCTGAACGTCGAGTCCTCCCTGCAAATCCGATTCCGACCAACTCCCTGACTCTCCATCCTCGTACCACGTCCCCGACTCACTCCAGGCTTCCTTCATCGCAGAGGCGATCACGTCTCCATTTTGATCAAGAATTTGAATTTCGTAGATCACCCAGGTATTGCTTGGCAGCAATGCTCTCACATCAATCCGCAACGCGCCAATAAGTTGAGGTTCGAGTTGTATCGATTCCAGTTCAACCGATTCCTCTGGTTCAACGGATACTGTTTCTGATGTCAGCTTTTTATAGAAGAACTGAGACCCCATCAATGCCAGTAGCACTAATCCTGCTGCTCCCAGAGCAATATAAGACCAGGGATCGACAAAACGACTGGTTCGCTGAGTTTGGGTAGTAACTGGCATTGGCTTGAAGTTCAATTCAAATTTTCTAGGGAACTGAAACAGGTTGTCTCAGTCCATTATTCTCTCTCGATTTAATCCGAGAAACTGTCTATCGAATAACCCATTATTAATTCGGCTATCGGTCTAAGGCGGGACATTTGGGTTAGGAAAGGGAACAGGGAACAGGGAACAGGGAACGGGGAATAAATTTGTCCCAGCTTGGGTTGGTAGCCTTAATTCTAATTTTATCGTTAGGATTACCCGATCAACGAATACGAATCCGGATTCCCGAAGAACGATTAATCACATCTGAGCGTCGGATGGGGACTCTACCTGAGTAAGATCGGCGTCTGGTAGACCGGGGTGTATCAATAATCACAGGATCAACCAGGACAGAATCGGAAATAGTCGAATCTATAATCGTGGGGTTAATTAGTGTAGAATCACGAATGGTTCCCCGAATCGGCTCTTTATATCGATAATCGTCGCGATCGCGATAATTGCGAGAGGATGAACCTCCAGAGGAAAAGGCACAAGGTCGCCCTGTGACTGGATTAACTGGCACCGGTGCTGGAATTGGGCTACCGTAAATCACCGACGTACAGCGCGATGACTGAATCGGTCTAGCGTCTACAGCGCTATCCCCCACTATCATCCAAGCCATTCCCATGGTTAAAGGCGTGAGCATGATGTTCAGCCAACGGCGTTGCAGGAGCAAAAATTTCAGCATTGTTTCACCTCAAAATAAGTTATATAGCAAGTCAGCGATTTAGTGAAGCGCAAAATTCGATCCCTTATCCGGCGATTCTTTTCCCTTATCAGTTTACCTATCTCGCTGAATACGGCTGTCAGTCCAACCTTACGTGA
>NZ_JBKHHI010000511.1:0-4173 GCF_046539235.1 Coleofasciculus sp. | reverse complement strand
AAGGTGCGCGATCGGATTGGTAAACCCGAAGACATATTGGAGGAAAATTCGTAGTGATGCCGAAGCGATTGTATGAGCCACGTATATTTCTAGCGACAAGCTTCCCCACTGTTTTACAACGTCAATTCTATTAAACCGATCCAGGAGAATCGCCAAAGCAACTGAGGCGGTGATGCCAAAGATAGCCACTATAAGCGTCAGTAATTTGACCGCCATCAAATTGAACCCAACCGCTAATCCCACAGCACAAAATCCACCAATTGTAACCATGAGCAAAGTTTGGGTTGTCCATTGACTTAACTGTGACATGAATCGACTATTGCCTACTACCGCCCCCAAAGCGAGGTAGACAGTATAGCCGCGAACTGAATATAAAACCCTCCACGAACCCAAGCCAACATCAGCAATTTGCGTCAAGTAAAAGAAAATTGCCAAAATTAAAAATACTCGGGGAGAAACATTGAGCTTACGGACAATTGCGTAGACCACCATGATGACAAACAAAGTGTATAGAAACCAATATTGCATCACAGGTTGGTAGATAATTCGCCACAAGTTACTCAAGGAAACCGAACTATTGGTATAACTCGATGCTATAGCCTGAAGGACATTCCAGAGAGGTTTTCCAGATCCCGACCAAAAGTAAGGTTATAAGCCAGTCCGCGCAGGCGGACGAAAGTTTGTGTAGCAGCGATTTCAATCGCCTCCTCTTGCATGGGGTAATAAGCTCAACAATCACCATTATTAACTTTGGATTTTAAGCGCATAGTCCCGAAATCGCTCTAAATCGGCTTGAATCGTAGACTCAACAATTCGACCTAAAAACAAACCATCCATCAACTTACCTAAGATGCCAGGAATATCGTAAGCCACCGTAAGTTTAACAACACTACTACCGTGGCGATCATAAAAGCGCACTGCACCCCGATTAGGTAAACCATCAACAGATTCCCACTGAATAATCTGATGGGGTACTAATTTCAGAATGCGAGAAATCCAGCTAAATTCAAAGCCACTGCTGGCGAGTTTCCAACGGGATAAATCTGGATTATCTTCTAATACTTGTACCGAGTCAATCCACTTCATCCAGCGAGGCATTTGCTCTAAATCAGACCAGAGGCTCCAAACGGTTTCCATTGGTACCTCGACTTCAACTTGTACACTGTGTTCTAACCAGTCAGAGTTATTTGTCATTCGTCATTCGTCATTCGTCATTCGTCATACTCGAAGAGCGCGAGAAGCAAGCTAAGTCATTTGCCAGATAATTTTTGTACTTGGTTGGGGCGGGTTTAGTTGCATCTGGGTGAGGGAAGAAACGATAGTCGTAAAACCCGCCCCTACATCCCGGATTCCCCAGTTCTCAGATATCTTTTGTGGTGGTAACCAGGTTTTGTTCTACAGGTGTTTGTGCATGTTCTAGAATCGCTTTAGCCGCACGCCGCCCGGATAGAGTCGCTCCTTCCATACTATCGATGTAATCTTGTTGAGTGTAGCTCCCTGCCAAGAAGAAGTTGCTCACTGAGGTTTTTTGGTTAGGGCGATAGGGGTCCATGCCCGGAGCTTCTCGGTAAAGCGATTGAGCTAATTTAACCACACTGTACCAGGTCATGTTCAATTCTCGCGAAGAGGGGAAGAGTTCGTGGACTTGCTGGAGGACATGTTGGGCAATGGATTCATTATTTTGCCGGATAAATGGATCACCGGGCGTTAGCACTAATTGCAATAGTGACCCTTGTCCTTCTTTGTAATAGTCACCGGGACTGGTTAAGGCTAAGTCGGCAAAGCAGGAGAAGTCCGCATCGGGAGTATAGAGGAGATTGTCCATCCCTGTAGCTTGTGCCAATTGCTTCCGTTTTTGAGCATCATGGAGTTCTGTCACCCAGCCATCAAACCGCAGTTGTACGGTGGCGACAGGTACGGTGTCCAGCTTATAGAGATTGTCAAACTCTGACCATTTGCGCCATGATTCTGGCAACAAACGTTGCACTCCAGGGACATCAGCAGCGCAAACGTAGGCATCGGCGGTAATGGTTTCCTCGCTTTCACCTTGGGCGATGACTAAACCTGTCACGTTAGCTGAGTCTCCTGTCTCGGTGTAGAGGATGTCTCTCACTCGTCGCCGGGTATAAATTTTTGCTCCTCGTGCTTCCAGGTAATTGATAATCGGTTGATGTAAGTATTCATTCGGCGAACCTTCCAGCATCCTGAGAACTGAGGCTTCTGTTCTGGCAGCAAAGAACTGGAAAATTGTCAACATGCAACGGGCAGAGATATTCTCTGTATCGATAAAGCCGAGGGCGTAGGCGATGGGATTCCACATCCGCTTTAAGCTGCCGTTAGACCCCCCATGCTTGCGGAACCAGTCGGCAAAGCTGATTTTATCTAAGTCGCGAATGGTTTGCATTGCCCCATCAAAGTCGATCAAGCCGCGCACCAGGGGACTGGTTCCGAGTGCGATCGCGTTTTGTAGCTTATCCTGAGGTGATAGCTGGGAGGTGGTGAAAAAGGCTTTGAGTCCATTAAACGGCGCTCCGGTGATAAAGCGAAAGTCTAGCGCCCCCGTGCGCCCACCCCGATTAATAAAGGTATGGGTATGTTCCTTGAGACGTAGGTTCTCCAATGCCCCTACCTTCTGCATCAAGTCAAACAAGTTGTAGTAACAGCCAAAAAAGACGTGCAACCCCATCTCGATGTGATTGCCCTCGGTGTCTACCCAACTGCCAACTTTGCCGCCCACGAATGGACGGGATTCAAAGATTTCGACCTCATGTCCGGCATCGACTAATTCTACAGCCGTCGCCATTCCGGCAAGTCCTGCCCCAACGATCGCAACGCGCATCGTAGCCCTTCCTTTTCAGTTTTCTTTACAGATTGTAATAGAATTTGGGTTCCAGATGCAGCTTATCGGCTTGCGATCGCCGTTGATCCCAGTTTTGTTTGCGGGAATGAAATCTTGATAAATTTGGCTAAACCGACTTGCTGATGTGAGCCAATAGGAATTAGAATGTACAATGTGTCTTACATGTTATACATTACGTATTACAGACTGACCAGTCTACAAAAATTGAGTAACGCGAATATCTCGTAAAGAGACAGCAGGCAAGGTTACTCAATCAGAACATCAGGGTTGCTAATCAAAGGTAGAACACCAGTCAAAGTCCTTCTACTGAGTTAGGGTCTTAGACGTGAGCCTAATCCTAACCAAGCCGACAGGCAATAGCAGTTTTAATGCCACTGTTTTTGCTCAATCATTCTTAATGCAACTCAAATGTGTTTGAACAACAAAGAACTTAAAACAGAGGAAGAGAAAGTATTGCTATCTTCCCTAGCGCTTGAAGTCGATACGATTTTTTTAAAGCTTCGTAAAGCGGATCAAGTCATTCGCCATGAACTGAGCTTACTCGATCATCCCAACATTCAAGCATTTGAGAAGACTCAGGTTGAGCCAATCAATGTAGAACAATTAAAAAAAATTATTTATAAAATTCCGCCTCAACATTTATTGGTGGATGAGTATGTTCTCTACATGCTTGACAGCAAGACGACGAGCATATTCGGTTTAGTTGAAGATTACAATCATTCCCTGGAACGTCGAAAGAAACTGCCACACAGCAATAATCAGAGTGATCTCAAGAATGTTGATGAAAATTTAGCTTATGCGATTCGTCGTTTGGGGGCGATGATCTATCATTTAAATATTCACTTAAATTTGCTAACGGTCTTGTTAGTTAAAGCCCCATTCTTTACGGATCATCAGCAAATCACTATTAACGAAAGCAAAGATAAGTTAGAAAAAAAGCTGCTGGATGACTGGGATAAATGGCACGACAATGTCCGGTTTCTAGAAATCACTATTGATGAACCTTATGCGATTGTAACTTGGGCGATGGAAGAGCTTGGTGGAGAAGCCATTCTCCAGCATGAGCAAGGCAATTGGAAATTGATGACGATTAGCACAAGCCGATTCGATGCTAAAGCCTTTGAACCCGTGAATATTTCCTCAGATGCAGCTCAACGCCTGCTCAAGCGTCATTACCAAAAACTGGGATTCTAAATTGATTGGACTTTGGACAAAAACAATAAATTTGCATAATTTATTTGCCAAGGCATTTAGGGCAGAAAAATTAGATGTAGGGGTGGGTTTAGGGACAATTGTAGGGGCGGGTTTAGGGA
>NZ_JBKHHI010000510.1:0-4173 GCF_046539235.1 Coleofasciculus sp. | reverse complement strand
AAGAACGCCAACGTGCCGAACAAGAACGCCAACGTGCCGAACAAGAACGCCAACGTGCCGAACAAGAACGCCAACGGGCTGACGCTGTAACCAATAACCTAGAGCAAGAACGGCAACGTAATCAGGCGTTGATCGCAAAATTGCAAGAGTTGGGTATTGATCCCAACACCTTGTCCTAACCTATCAATTCAGTATATCGGTTGGTGAGCAAATTCCCTGAATCTGCGATCGCCCTGAGTCGGTAGGATGAAAGAAAGCTGTAGTCAAACTGTGAACACTATCCTATGTCTGATGAGTCTGTGGGAAATCTTCAAGAACCGTTCCTCGCCGCCGCCCTAACAGACGCTTTAGGTGCAGCCAATCGCCTGAATTCGCAAATGTTAATCGCCTCTAATTTCGGGCTTGTGGGGGCAGTTAATGGGAACATCGTGATCAAGGCGCCAGACTGGCTGTATGTACCCCAGGTATTACCCGTTCCAGAAGGAGAAATTCGCCGCCGCTATACACCCAATCTGGAAGGCAATCCAGTTGGGGTTGTGATGGAGTTTTTGTCAGACACTGAAGCGGGAGAATACTCCATACGACCCAGTTTCCCTTATGGGAAGTTATTTTTCTATGAGAAAATTCTCAAAGTTCCTACCTATGTGATCTTTGAGTCCCTAGCCGTAGTCCTAGAAGTCCGCCAATTACAAGATAATCAATACGTAGTGCAACAACCCACAGAGGAAGGACGCTACTGGATTCCTGAATTAGAACTATTTTTAGGCATCTGGCATGGCACCCGATTAGGCTTAACAATCCCCTGGTTACGCTGGTGGGACGAGTCGGGAAACCTATTATCGTGGAGTTCAGAACAAGCCGAACAAGAACGCCAACGGGCTGATGCGATGGCAAATCAGCTAGAGGAAGAACGGCAACGCAATCAGATGTTAATAGCTAAATTACAAGAGTTGGGCATTGATCCCAACACTCTATCCTAATCAGGCTAGTTGCATAGGCATTTTCTGGAGAATCGATGTATAGGACTACGATTTTACTCATTAATATCGCTGATCCGGCGCAGATTCAAAATATCGCTCATCTTTTTAATTTGAGCAAAACTTTGCTGCAATTGTCCGTAATCCCGAATATCGATACACAAATCAATCAACGCCGGTTTACCGTCTTGAGTTTTCACCTGAGCTTTCCGCACATTGATATGATGATCACTTAAGCGGGAAAGAATATCCTTTAAAACCCCGACCCGATCCAACACTTCAATTTGAATATTAACCGGATAGGTTTGCGGACGCCCACTCTCTTGATCCGTCGGATTCCAATTCACCGGAACTAATCGGTCTCCCTCAATATTTTCCACATTGGGACAGCCTTGACGATGAATCGAAATTCCTCGCAATCGGGTAACGACACCCAGAATAGGTTCGCCGGGAACTGGATTACAACACCCAGCAATCCGATGCATCAATCCCTCGACGCCGGCAATGGGTTCGCCTTTAATTGCCC
This sequence comes from Coleofasciculus sp., assembly GCF_046539235.1. Taxonomy (GTDB): domain Bacteria; phylum Cyanobacteriota; class Cyanobacteriia; order Cyanobacteriales; family Coleofasciculaceae; genus Coleofasciculus. Next base: position 2,670 of record NZ_JBKHHI010000510.1, on the reverse strand, counting down.
ACTGTTCACTTGTTTCCCTCGCCGTCGGTAATGATGGAAGTAAATCTTCGATTTCTTCGGGTTCGGTTTCCAGGGGTTGTGGGGCTTTTACTGCATCGCGCAACCGATTGACCACTAAATTCAGGGTCACTTCTCCATACCCCAATGCCGCCAGTAAATCTTCAGCATTTTGATAATTACAGCGTTCGGCTACGGATTGCATGGGTTCTGATTTGAGCAAGGATTCAAATCCATTTTTACCCAATTCCTTCTCCAGCAATTCTCGACCTCGCGCCACATTTTCATCGCGGTGCGATCGCTTGTACCATTGGCGAATCCGATTTCTGGCACTGGGCGTAACGACGAAGTTCAACCAGTCTAAACTGGGGTGACTATTTTTCTGGGTGATAATTTCCACAATATCCCCATTTTTTAACGGCGTATCCAGAACTCGCCATTGACCATTAATTCTCACCCCAGCACAGTGATTACCAATCTCAGTGTGAATCCGATAGGCAAAGTCTATAGGCGTTGCGTCCCGACTCAGGGGTATCACATCTCCATCGGGGGTAAAGACGTAGACATCATCGTCAAATAAATTATCTTTGACACTTTCAATATACTCATGGTCATCTTTCAGGTCATTCTGCCATTCCAGCAACTGCCGCAACCAGGTAAACTTGTCATCGTCTGCGCCAATCCGGGTTGGATCAGACGTCCCAGTTTCTTTATACTTCCAATGTGCGGCAATCCCATATTCGGCAATCCGATGCATTTCCAGGGTACGAATCTGCACTTCAATGGGACGCCCATGGAAGCCAATCACGCCTGTATGTAGAGACTGATAACGATTAGGTTTAGGTAAGCCAATATAATCTTTAAACCGACCTGGAATCGGTCGAAAGGCATCATGGACGACAGCTAATGCCCGATAGCACCCTTCGTTGGTCTCCACGATGATCCGCATCGCCGCTAAATCATAAATTTCGTGAAATTCCTTATTGCGGCGCTGCATCTTCTGATAAATTCCATACAGATGCTTAGGACGACTATTCAAGTCCACACATCGAATGCCCATCTGATCGAGACGCCCTCGCAGAATTTGCGAAACCTGGGTTAATCGTTCCTCCCGGTCTTGACGCCGTTCGGCAACCAGTTCCTGTACTTTGCGATAAGCATTCGGTTCTAAGTACTTAAAGGATAAATCTTCTAACTCCCACTTAAGCCGCCCAATCCCCAAGCGATTAGCTAAGGGGGCAAAAATCTCTCGGGTTTCCTGGGCGATCGCACGCTGTTTTTGTGGCTTAAGATGTTCTAATGTCCGCATATTATGCAGGCGGTCTGCTAACTTGACCACAATCACGCGGATATCCTTCGCCATAGCCAGGAACATGCGGCGAAAGTTTTCGGCTTGGCGTTCGGTTTTACTGGAGAAGTTAAATTTGGAGAGTTTGGTAACACCTTCAACTAAATGGCGAACCTCTGCACCAAAAATTGATTCAATCTCGTCCGGCGTGACATCCGTATCTTCGACCACATCATGGAGTAAGCCCGCCGCCATCATCGTACTGTTGCCGCCTAAATCTCTTAATAAGCCAGCAACGGCTACGGGATGGGCGATATAAGGTTCTCCAGAGGCTCGATATTGTTCCGAATGCAGTTGATAAGCAAATTCAAACGCCCGCACCACTAACGCCGCGTCATCCGGCGTTGATGGGTCAGAGGTGGCAGAGGCTGTTGATAAACAGTCCTGCAACCAGTCGGGAACGTCTAGGTTATAGGTGGTGGTTAGGACAGTGGCACTCATAATTCTTTCCCTGACAGATCTATAAATAATAAGGATGGTTGAACGGTAATGGCAGTAAGATCTCTGTTTAGTGGTATGTGAATTCCAGAAATGGGTCAAAATTCCCTAGAATATCCGTATAGTAATCAGACCTAGATGAGAAATAGTAACATGGACTACCAAATATCCACCCTGGTTACCCCATACAGAAGTAACAGGTAACTTCTGTCACGGACTTCATTTCCCGTAAAATCTTGAATAACCAAAGGACTGGGTTGAAGCCAACACGCTAAAATTTTTGCGGATGGTTGTCAATATCTGGTCGCTAAGACAGCAAACAGTAACTGTTTTCGGAGAAATCAGTTTTGACAGATAGTCCCTACCTTGGTTACTCGGCGATGAGAATGCCCGCTGACTCTCAGACTGAAACCTGATCTTCAGCTTGGTGGCAAATTCTTGCATTTATAAACAAAAATACAAGATTCTTTACATTTATTCTAGACCAACCTGTCTGATCATGTTAGTCCCCTCCCAACGGCAATCCTATCAGGACTTTAAACAAGTCCTAGACGACCTGCACGCCTGCACCCAGAGTCAAGAGTTAGACAAAACCGAGATTCAGGAGCGTTTCCAGGCGGCGAAACAGCTCTTTCAAGGGCGAATTATCACGCTCAATCCCGATGAGGTTAATCAGGAACAAGTATCACTATGGCAGTCTCGGCAAACCGAAATTCATAGACATATCCGACTGCTAGAAACTGATATGTTAATGTTGCGGACGGCGCGACATGCTGCAACCGTTCAGTCTAGGGTGGCTATCATCCGCGATCGCCTGAACACCCTGATTCAATACTGTAGTGCTATGCTTCAACTGTAGCGCTCTAGTCCAGTCCTGTCGAGGGAGT
>NZ_JBKHHI010000509.1:0-4231 GCF_046539235.1 Coleofasciculus sp. | reverse complement strand
CAGCGAATAAAGAAAAGATGGAGCAATCTCAAGATTCTAAGTCAGGACCGGCTATGGCAGAAGAAATTAACGAAGCGGTCAAAGACATGGAAGATGCTGATTATGATTAGAGCATATGTATATATGAGCGCACCTTTTCCCACTATGAAATAATAGGATCAAAAACTAATCGAATTGTCTAGATTTTTTCAAAAATGCTGAAATCCTCGACTCAGGGTTAATAATTCATCTCTATATGTTCCCGTACTATCCCGGAGACAAACCGACCTACCGGATGTAATGGAACCAATAATTGCTGATCCGGCGGCAAATTTTTCGACAAATACCTGAGCCAATGGTTCCGACAAACATAACACCAGTTCAAAGTCTTCACCCCCATACAAAACCCAATCCCAAACTTGTTCTGGGGAAGTCAGCCGAGGTAATACGGAGGGGAGAGGAATCGCATCCCGTTCCACCACAGCCCCCACCCCACTCGCTCGACAAATTTGGGCGATCGCATCGGCAAGTCCATCGCTGCTATCCATTGCTGTTAGGGGGATTGGAGATTGGGAGGCTAAAATCTCCCAGAGTTGAGGTAAGATATCTAGTCTTGGCTGAGGGCGTTGGTGGGCTTGAATCAGACGCGATCGCTCTTTTTCATTCAAGTCTTTGCCGAATTCCGGATTAAGTAACAATTCCAACCCAACTCGTGATGCACCATGAACTCCTGTCACCACAATCGCATCGCCGACTTTAGCAGTAGAACGCCGCATGACGCGCGGGGGTAAGACTTGACCAAATGCAGTAATCGATACGGTAATCACCGGCGAGTGACAAACATCACCCCCGACAATGGGCGTATTATACGGCTGTAAACACTCAGACATACCTTGATAGAGTCGTTCAACCCAACTCACCGCCACATCACCCGGAAGACTCAAGCCAACGGTAATTCCTAGAGGTGATGAACCCATTGCAGCTAAATCCGATAAATTTGCCGCCACCGCACGCCAACCCACATCTTCAGCCGAAGTCGTGCGATCGCTAAAATGAATTCCATCTACTAAAACATCGGTTGTCACCACTAATAATTGCCCCGGTTCAGGATTTGGCATAATCGCCGCATCATCACCCACAATATCTGAGGGACAAAAACGCTGTAATCGTTTTAAAACACCCTGTTCTCCAATATCTCTAATCACATCATTAGTCATTTCATACCAAGTTTCCTTCTAACCTATCTAGGAACAGCGTTGCGTGAAGCTTTTATATATTGGGGATCTCAACTATCCACCATCAGCTTCAGACGCACAATCTGTTCGCCTGTTTCATCGAGGGGAACTTCAATCACGTCATTGGTGAGACGATCCAGACAGTTGAGGAGCGATCGCAGATGAGGGGTACTTGCCCCAGTATCGACGTATAATCGGTCGGATAGGCTACTCAGCCGTTTCCAGGTAGTGTAAAGTTTACCCACGGTTTGTTCCAACACAGATGCCTGTTTGACCAAATCAGCCGCCGTATTTAAGCAATCTAGCCGCAGGGCTTCCTGGAGTGCCAATTCCATATCCAAAGACGAGTGCTGAATCGCTTGCACTTGGGCAGCGGCGTCGAGGTATTTTGCCAAGAAACGGGCGTCTGATGTGGTTTGTTTCACCGTATCCACATCAGGATTTGCCGCGACTTCCTCTTGTAACGGTTTCAGATGGGATTCTGGCAACTTCTCCATTTCTTTCACTAACGGTGCCAGATAACGGGCGGGCATGGTTCCGGCTGAGGCTTTTTCCTTGACTTGATCAGGGAGTAACTCTGAGGACATGGCAGTCCATTCATCGGCTAGCTGCTTCACCTCACGCCGGGTAATCCGATCGCCTTGTTGCGCCTTATCGGTAACTAATTGTTGCACTTCGGGGGCAGATTTGGCAGTTTCCACAAATGCCCGTTTACTGAAATTGCGGATCGCATCGGGGTTGAGTTTGCCTTCGGCGAGGAGGGTATCGGCACTATTTGCCAGTTCAATCAGGGAATATGCCTGACTCTTACTAATTTCGCGACTTTTCAGCCAGTTGAGAAAGCCCGTACCGCGTCCATCTCCCCCTTTTTTCTCGCGATCGCGCACCACACGCAGAATCCGCCCGCGCCAGATCTCGGTTTGTAAGTCGAAGCGATCGCACACTCGCCAAGCATTATCGACAAGTTGCTGAAAGTCGTATTCCTGAATATCCTCATCCTCTGGATCAGGAAGCTGGAAATTCAAATCAACGGGTTCTTCAAGAACAGCCGCGAGTTCGGCAGTGGATTCGGGGATTTCAACCATAGGGATACTAATCGTCGAGTGATCAAACGGGGTGATTACAGCTTTTCAAATTATAGAGGGACGCCACCACTAGAGTAATAGGGGTGAGACAGGTGCGGGTAATGCACAAGATATGCCAATCGGCAAGGATTCAGCTCACTTTTTTGGCATCAATTATGCTATGCCTATAGATAGTAAGGTTGGCTACTCCCCTGTTCCCGTTATGCCCCAGGATTTTTCGGGTCAAAATCTCCAAGGTCGTTCATTTAAGGGTCAAGATCTCACGGGTGCTAATTTCAGCGACGCCGATATTCGAGGTGCAGATTTTTCTCAGGCGACTCTTCAAGGTGCTAACTTTAGTCATGCCCAGGCTGGATTACCACTGAGTTCAGTTATTAAATTATTACTCCTTTCGTTATCTTTATCCGCTTTATCAGGATTCATTCTCGTATTAAACATTTCGGCACAGGGCGCTTCCTTAATTTATTTACCTGTGTTGATTACGTCAGGCGTAGTTGTTGTTTTTGTGAGCATTAACGTTCGCCAAGATGTAGAGTTAGGCGTCGGGGCAGCTCTCATGGCAGCAATAGGCATAATGATGGTAGCTGTAATAGTAGCGATTACAGGAGCAGCATCGGCAGTAACAGCAACAGTAATAGCACTAACAGTATTTTTAACATCTAAGGAAGTGACCTATGCGGGGACAAAAGCATGGGCAATGGCAGCGTTTTTAGCTATTATGATGGCATTCATAGTGGTAGTAATCCCAGAAGATTTAGAAGAACCCTTAATTTTTGAAAGGTATGTAATAGTGGCAGTATTAGCGTTAATTTTTTATATTTATTCATGCACATCACCAAAAAATGAAATCAATAACTTTATTGGTGAAACAGCTATTTTCTTTTCCAGTTTAGGAGGAACAATTTTTTTTGAAGCTGATTTAACCGAGGCTAATTTTACCAAGGCAATACTCAGGAGTGCCAATTTCAAAAAAACAAATCTCACTCGTACTTGCTGGCATAAAGCCAAACACCTTCATCGGGCTAGGCTTTCTGATTCTATATTAGCTGATACTTCTGTGAGACAACTGCTAGTCAGTAGCGATGGCGATAATAAGAATTATGAAGGTAAAAATCTGAGAGGGGCTAATCTGACTAAAGTCAATCTTAATCAAGCGAATCTGAAAAACGCGGATATTAGTCAAGCCACGTTACAAAGCGCTAATTTAGAGTGGGCGATCCTCACTCAAGTGCAAGCAATTGGTACCGATTTTACTAATGCTTACTTAACAGGTGCTTATGGTTTGGGAACGTGGAATATTGACAGCACGACTACACTAGAACAGGTAGACTGTCGATTTGTTTACCTTTTAGAAAATTCAAAGCCTGGAACAGATGATCGCGAACGCCGTCCCAGTAGTGGTGAATTTGCACCTGGAGAATTTACCAAACTATTTCAAGAAGTTCTACATACTGTCGATCTAATATTCCGTAATGGCATTGATTGGAAAGCTTTTGTTACAGCATTCAATAAAGTACAGGTAGAGCATGAAGGTAAGGAAATTGCGGTTCATAGTATTGAAAATAAAGGAGATGGAGTCGTAGTTATTCGGGTAAATGTTCCGTTAGAAACAGATAAAGCGACAATTCATAGTCGGTTTATGCAAAACTATGAATTAGCCCTGAAAGCTATAGAAGACAAATATAAAGCAGAATTAAAAGGTAAACATGAACAGCTTACTATCTACCGCCAGGAAAATGCAAACATGAAGGAAATAATTAATCAACTAGCTAGTAGACCTATAATTATTATTAATGAATCTAGATCACAATCGGAGAGTAAATCGATGTCAGAAGCCTCTAAATATGACCAAAGTCATGCCCAGTTTGCAGGGGGTTTTGCTGAAACAGTTCATGGAGATCAGATAGGTGGCACTATTCACAACTATGCATT
>NZ_JBKHHI010000508.1:0-4238 GCF_046539235.1 Coleofasciculus sp. | reverse complement strand
AGGACTTAGACTATTACTGGGGTGGGATTGAGTAGCCAGAAGAAGCCGCGATCGCAGCTGGGTATTTTTAGGCAGACCATCTTCAGGGAAAAGGGCGATCGCACGATAAACTCTCTGGGAGGATGGATTGCACTCCCGCCTTTTTCATCAAGATTAATGTAGCGAAAGAAAAATACCGCCAAATAATCGATTAAACTGGCAAAGAACCTACTCTTGTTCTGTCACCCTCTCTGATGAGCCGAAGTTTCCCCCTGTCTAAACTCTCCCACACATTTTCTTGGGCATTACTGATCGCGATCGTGATCGCAGTATTGTTAAGACTCCTTAACCTAAGTAGCCGAGAATTTTGGTATGATGAGGTGTTATCCCTGCTGCTGTCTACGGGTCAAAAAACTTCCTATTCCACCCCCAAGGAGTTGCCTGTTACCTTAGCCGAGTATACAGCGTTACTAAGTTTACCTGTAGAAAACGGTATCGGTGCTATCCCAGCCACTCTAAAAAAATTACTCCAAGGATTAGCAGGTGAACCCCATCCGCCTCTATTTTTTCTGGGTCAACATCTTTGGTTGCGACTATTCGGTAATGGTGTCGCCGCCACGCGCAGCTTGAACGTTCTGTTCAGTATCGGTGCAATCGGTAGCGCCTATGGTTTAGGTCGCCGTTTGTTGGGTGATCAAGGGGGCTTGTTATTGGCGGCTCTTTTAGGCACTAATGCTTATTATCTCTTTCACTCGCTCAATGTCCGCATGTATGGTCCTCTACTGCTGTGGGTGATTCTTAGTGCTTGGGCGGCGCTAGAATTGATTAAACCCAAACGGCTGACGGTTTCGGATAAAGAACACAATAATGGTGAGAGTTCGGGTAAATACAGTAAACTCTTATGGAATCTGGTCTTCATCGGTTCAATCGCCGCAGGTTTCCTGACTTTTTATTACTTCGCCTTTTTTATTGCCGCCTTGGTTGTCTTAGTTTTATGGTTAGATCGGCAACATTGGTGGCAACATGGACTACGGTTTACTGCGGGGATCACATTAACGATTCCCTGGGTATTATGGGGAACCCGACAACAGCTACGGAATGCTGATTTAGAGCGGTTTGGCGGGACTCAAACCTGGACGGAAACCGTGGGGACACACCTCGAAGGGGTGACGCAAACCCTAGGAATTCATTTAGTGTTGGGGGATTGGATTACCAGTTTGCCCGTGGAGAGTGCTACTATCGCTGGGATAGGCGCGATCGCACTCCTGGTTGTCTGTAGTATCAGACTGTGGCGTCAGCATCACTACAGGGTTTTGGGTGTGGCGTTACTATTGGGGATTTTCCCCCTTGCCTTAGCATTAATGGTGGATATTGTCAAAGGTCAGTTTACCGTTGGCTTTGGCTGGGGGCGATCAATGATCTTTATTTTACCCGGATGCTTACTCTTAATCGCCGCCTGGATTGAGCGGACAATGGGAAAATGGCGACCCCTCGCCGCCGCGATAGTGTTAGGGTTCTATCTAGTGATCAGTATCGGGGATTTCACATTACGCGATCGCCGGATGTTCGATCAAATTGCCGACATCATCGAGCAAGAACCCACAACTCCTACCTTAATCGCTATGAATTCTCAGGCGTGGGGTCACGTCCTCCGCTTGGCATATTATATTCCCCCAGATTTGCCCGTCACCTTACTGGCGCAAGCCCCTGCGAAACTCGCTCCAGTATTAGAGAAAACCTTGACTACTCAAACGGGCAACTTTGCTCGTTTACTCTGGTTAGATAGTGGCGATCCGATATGGTCAAAGCCCAAAACAGAAGCCGAAAAACTGAAGTTTCAACAAAACATCCAGACGACTTTAAAGTCCCAATACCAGTTGGTAGAAACCCAGCCACTGGTGGGAACAATGGAAGAAGACCAATTCACTGTTCACCTCTATCAACGTTCTCAATAAGTCGTTAACGGCTTTGATCGTCTTATGTCTTATGTGATACTCGCTCCGGCAAAGAAGCAAACTACATCATACTCGAGAAGCGAAATGCAATCAAGCTGCTTAAATCAAACGTAAAAAACAGCTAATGAATGTCAATCCCCCAAATTCCCTGCTCACTGTTCCGTCCGGTTCCTTTGTGGTTCCGGATATAACCACTGTCTTAGCGACAACGGAAGAACGTCCCTTACGGTTTTCCCTAATTATTCCCACGTACAAAGAAGCGAAGAATATTCCCCAGATTGTCGAGCAATTAAGTCAATTACTCGATTCGCAACTGGCGGGGGACTATGAACTAATTGTCGTCGATGATAATAGTCCAGACGACACCTGGAAAGTGGCGCAGGAACTCACGGCGGATTATCCTCAGCTACGAGTTATGCGGCGGATTGATGAACGGGGACTGTCTACCGCCGTGATCCGAGGATGGCAAGTTGCGCGGGGAGAGGTTTTGGGTGTGATTGATGCGGATCTTCAGCATCCCCCAGAACTGTTATTGCAGCTATGGGGTAAGATCCAACGGGGAGCAGATTTAGCCGTTGCTAGTCGCCATGTTGAAGGTGGTGGTGTGAGTGATTGGAGTATTATCCGCCGATTTTTATCCCGTGGCGCTCAGACGATTGGCTTAATCCTCTTACCAGGAGTCATCGGTCGTGTTTCTGACCCCATGAGTGGTTATTTTATGGTACGCCGTCAATGTTTAGTCGGTCGTCCTCTGAGTCCCCTAGGTTACAAAATTTTAATTGAAGTCTTGGGTCGAGGGAAAGTCCCTTGGATTGGGGAAGTGGGTTATGTGTTTCAAGAGCGTCAAGCGGGGGAAAGTAAGGTTACATGGAAACAGTATGTGGAGTATTTACAACACTTACTGCGCTTGCGTTTATCTCTCGGACATATTGGTCGATTCATTCGCTTTGGTTTGGTCGGCTTTAGTGGAGTCTTTGTGGATATGGCGGTCTTTTATCTGCTGCGAGAGCATGTAGAATTGGGACTAACCCGCAGTGCCATTCTGTCAGCCGAAGTCGCAATTCTCAATAATTTCTTGTGGAATGATTTATGGACGTTTGGCGATATTTCTCGACATCAACAGGGATGGCGCAAGCGGTTTAAACGATTTTTGAAGTTCAATGTGATATGTTTAGTTGGACTCATTCTCAATGTTTTACTGGTGAATTTGTTGTTTAATGTCTTTGGTATTAATGAATATGTTGCCAAGTTAATCGCGATCGCGGCGGTGACGGTGTGGAATTTCTGGATCAATCTCAAGCTGAGTTGGCGCGTAACCGATGTGCGACGGTAATTGATATCGCCGGATTTGACCCCTCCTTAAAATTATCGGACTTGGTCGGGGCGGGTTTAGATCAGTTAGTGGTTTGAACCGCAGCGTTATTGGTGAAACCCGCCCCTACACATTCAAAAAAACAAATGACAAATGACCGGAATTAATGGGTTTCAAGCCCCATCCTTGTAAGGGGTTTGGGAACCAAACCCCTACGCTTGCTGCCACATTTGTTGAATTTTAGGCGGTAAAAACTCAGCAACTTCGTTGACTCGTTCCTGAGACAATTCGTCTTTTGTTGCCGAAAATATGGCTTTGACCACGGTTTCTGGGCTGACTCCTTTGGGCAAGCTGGCTTCTTGACGGATTCTAAACAAGAAGGTGTCAGCATCAAAATTGAGAGGGGGACGAATCCGACTCAGGAAGCTAACAATTGGATTGGTATCTTTCCAAAGATCGGCAATTTCTTGTTGCTGTTCTTCGGCTGGAGTCGGTACAGAGTCATCGTTTTTACGCAATTCTGATTCGACTCGATCTGACGCTTCTGTGTTCATTAAGTCGCGCATGGTGCGGAACACAACTTCCGTGACATCACGGGCATCATAAATGTCTTCTAAGTAACCCTGCTTTTTGACTTTTTCTAAGAAAGCTGTATTGTCGGGCATACATATTCTCCTTGTGTTTCAGGTTACGGTTGGGGACAATTTAATGTCCGGATTTCCCAGTTGTATATGAATGATCCAGTAAAGACAGAAAAACAATTTGTATGAATTTCAGATTATTTTGAGGATTTTTCAGGTTCTGGGTTAACACTTTACCCTAGAATAGCAGCGTTAGGGCTGGCATCTACCTCAAGAGGCATATTTGATCGTCAGGGAACGGGCAACGGGGAACAGGGAACAGGGCAATTATAGAAACCTTGTCATTTGTCATTTCACTGGGTTTGGGAACCAAACTGGGTTTGGGAACCAAACTGGGTTTGGGAACCAAAC
>NZ_JBKHHI010000507.1:0-4243 GCF_046539235.1 Coleofasciculus sp. | reverse complement strand
ATATTTACCAAAAAACTGGTTAAAGAGTGACGGGTGCAGAACGGGGGACGACTGTGTTTTCTAAATGACCGATTCCCTCAATTTCCACACGGATGCGATCGCCGATTTGCATTGGACCAATCCCTCGGGGCGTACCCGTAAGGATTACGTCCCCAGGAAGCAGGGTCATAATCTGAGAAATATAGGAGACTAAGAAGTCCGGGGCAAATACCATTTCAGCAATGGATGTCGATTGTACAGGTTCCGGCGCATCGTTTAAAAACGTCTGCAACTTCGCCCCAGCACTCAACTCCCGCACAATCCAAGGTCCTAGGGGACAAAAGGTATTAAAACCCTTTGCCCTTGTCCATTGACCGTCTTGTTTTTGTAAGTCACGGGCGGTGACATCATTGGCGATGGTGTATCCCCAAATTTTTCCTTGGGCTTGTTCGGGCGTACAGTCTACACAGAGTTCACCAATAACCAGCGCCAACTCTCCCTCATAGTCCACCCGTTTTGACTGAGGTGGAAACTGGATGTCTCGATCCGCCGCCGTTATGGTTGTCGGTGGTTTGAGAAACAACAAGGGTTCCTGAGGAACAGGGGTTCCCATTTCAACGGCGTGATCCATATAGTTTTTGCCAACGGCGACAATCTTGGATGGCGCACAGGGAGCCAACAATGTATAACTATCCGGCGCTAACTCCAGATCAGTCGGTTGACCCTGTAGCCAAGGCGGTGCATCCAAAACTTGGATACTGCGGTTGAGTTGCAGCAAGCCATAGTAGGTTTGCCCTTGAGCCGTTTTAATGCGGACGTAACGCTGCGCCATGATATGAGAGATTCCTTGGTAATTGAATGAGAGCATTCTACTGATATGGGATTTTGATTGACCCTGGCAGCTAGCTAGAATTAATACCAAAAAATAGTAAAATTGCAATAGTGTAGTCTGGGCGAATTGTCTGCCTCAAACCTAGAAGTAGGAAAAAACCCAGATCAGGCATAGAATAGAGCGGTTAAGTCAGCTCGAATCCTTGCTTCTGTGAGCGGGATAGCTTCTTGGTGCAAACGCTGTGGCTATCCCGAATCAGCAAAAGAAGCCCCATTGTCCATAAGGAGAAGACCATTTGTGAGCGATAGTTACGAAATGATGTACATCCTGCGTCCTGATATGTCAGAGGAGCAGGTTAACCAAGCTGTGACCAAGTATAAAGATCTCCTGCAAGAGCAAGGCGGTGAGGAGATTGAAATCCAACATCGTGGTAAGCGTCGTTTAGCTTATCCCATCGAAAGACACCGCGAAGGCGTTTACATCCAAATGAACTATAAAGCGCCCCCGACTCATGTGGCTCAGATTCAGCGAGCGATGCGCTATGGAGAGGAGGTTATTCGTTATCTGACATTGAAACAGGAACTTCCCCCCGAACCCCAACCCGAACCGGTTGAGGTAGAAGCTTCGGGAGCTGCGTAAAAATAAAGTCCCAGTCAGGGAAGCTGAATTCATGAACTCAGCCAAGCTTCCTTGGTAAATTATTAAGATTAAGTCGCAAGTCCCTTAGCTGTTCTAAGAGAGCGACCCAATTATCCCCTCCAGAGGTATCCTGTGGAGGGGTATATGATAAAAAAATGCTTTGCAAAACTTCATTTAGAAAACAACGGCTGTTCGATTAAACTGGAGATTACGTGAGTCATTCTAGCAGTCAAACTGAATCTTCAGAAGTGCCGCTGATTGTACATGAAGTGTTGCGATCGCCTAAGGCTTTAGTTCACAGATGACAGCTAGTCAAGTAGAGTGTATAGTGCGATCGCACTTTGGGCTGAGGAGAGAAGCACGATCGCCGGAAAACTCATCGGTGAGGGCGATCTCAAACTATAAAGCAATGCCAGAGATTATTTGGACATCCTATCTTCGCTATCGAGCGACCCAAAGAGGTTTTGACCTTGACCGCATTGAAAATATCCTGCGGTTTTCCAGCGAGCGATATTATGATGTAGAGACAGGCAGAGCAATCATAGTTGGAAAGCACGATCGACAGCTAGTCCTGATTCCCTATGAACAAAGTGACAATGCGATTACACCGATTACAATTCACGCTACAACTCGACAACAAATTCGATTTCGTCTAAAAACTGGGCGGTTTATCACCAATGTCTGACATCAAAAAGCAATTTCCCCAAATGAACTACTTCAAAGAAGAGGATATTCTTCATCTGCTAATCTCGGAAGATCCAGAATCAAACAGTATTGAAATTAGTCCAAATGTTACTGCTGAATTGAATGCCGCTGGAGAATTGATTGGCGTAGAAATTCTCAATGCCAGTACCTATATCCGAGATTCTATTTTGGAATCCGTTCAGGGTAAGCTTTTGAAATTGGTTCGCTAGTCAAGCGTAGCCAGCAATTACTTTTTTCACAAGACCGGGAACTGCACAAGTGACGATTCAAACTACTTATGACTCTGGAGTCACTTTTTCTTCCGCTTCTGGACGATGAAGACGCAATCGCTTACCCAATCCCAAACCCGAATTGAACAGAGAAGCACGATCCCCAAAAAACTAATCAACTCATGACCATTGGTGTTTCTTTCTAACAAAACTGAGGATTTAGAAAGTCTTAAACACAGAGGATTAAACCGATGAGTATGCGATCGCCCACCCAAACCAAAACCCAATTATCCTTTCTTTCCAGGTGGTAAGCAGCCCAATATAGCCTTACCAAGGCAGGGAGAGGCATTTTTACAGTTCCCTCTTGCCTGTTATCAGGTGATTACTGGGATTAACTGATGTCCTAAGGTGTCTGCGTAGTGCGATAAGTCCTGACTTGGGCAACAATAGTAGGAAGAGTCATATTAAGATTACTCTCAACTACTGATTAGGCAACGAGTTAGCAGGTTGGTAGAACTAAACAGCCTCTAAAATCGCTTGTTCATCATTCAGGTTTTATCGCGATTCTGCCCAATTCGCACTAATCGGTACTTGTTGTTACGATCAAGTCTTGCCTCTAAATCTCGTCCTCTTGTTGCCTGAAACTCCTAGACTCTCCCAGCATGACTGTAACGGATACTGTTGCCCATAAAATTTCGAGCTGGAATCGGCAAATCTATAAACGCTTGAAACTTGCTCTGAGTCTCGGACTACGGCGTCAAATTTTTGTGGCGATTTGTGATGATCTGAGTCTGCGGAATCGTCTGGCGGGCAAACTTCATGGGGAGTTGGGGACAACCTCTGCGATCGCGCCACCCAAGGGTTCAGGCTCTACTAATTTAGTCAGCCTGAACATTAATGTCAATGATCCCCATCCCTTTGCCCAAATAGCTGCCTGGTTAGCTAAAAATCGCCATTCTCTCATCGCCACATCCCCTCCCAGTTTCCAATTCCTGGGTGTTGAACGCTTAACCCGTCAATCCCCAACGGTACAGCAACTGTTTCTCCGGCGTTTACAGTCGATTGAGCGCTATTTGCCCCAGTTAGACGCCAATGTGTTACTCTGGCTACCCCGCCCTTGGTTCCATTCCATTGTCCAGTCTGTACCGGAATTTTGGCGGTGGCATACTGGGGTATTCGAGTTTGAAGGAGAACCCACACCACTCCCCCCGGTTGGCGCAACTCAACCGGAAGCCTCTCCCACGGCGGTGATGACTCAGGAGACAGAGGAGACAGAGGAGATAGAGGAGATAGAGGAGATAGAGGCTTCGTTCCAACAAACTTTGCAGACGATGCTAACCCAGGAAGTGGACGAAAATCTGGATTTGCAGTTGTTCCAGAATAGTGTGGGCAACAATGGATACTCTAGCGATGAGGTTGAACCCCTTATCGCCCCAACTAAGGGGAAGTCTAGTACTAATCCGAATGGCAAAGGAATGCTGGGGGCTGTGGACTTTGAGATGGAAGAAGCACCATTACCGCCGCAAAATCCGCCGACATCCCAACTTCCTGCTGATACATCAACGGAATCCCCAGAACTCCCCCCAACCGCGTCGCCCGCTGAGGCGTATTTACAACTGGGGAATCATTATCGTCATGCGATTGAACAAGGAGATACCTCAGCAGAAAATTTAGCGATCGCGATTCAGGCTTATGAGCAGGCGTTGCAATGGTTAGATGATACATCGCCTTACGTGGCGGATGTTCTTAATGATTTGGGGAATCTTTATTGGATGCTTTCCCGATGCCCCCAGGATACAGGGATGCGCCTATCTTATCTGGAACAGGGGATTCAAGCTTATCAATTGGCATTAACCAAATTAACGGCTCAAGACGCGCC
>NZ_JBKHHI010000506.1:0-4251 GCF_046539235.1 Coleofasciculus sp. | reverse complement strand
GCTGTAACCCCCTCTAGTTAAGCACTCCGTTATTTTGCTCTGGGGGTAACTTCAGATGTAACTAAACCCGCCCTCCCCTGACCCGCCTCTACTGTTCTCCTATTGCTCCCCTCTCCCGTGCAAAAAAAGCGAAGCATCCTTTGTCATCCCCCTTCTTGTAGGGGGGAACGAGGGGGGTTGGGAGAGCTCACAAGGGTAGGTTTTTTAAGATTGGGGTTCAGGTAAGACAAGGTAGACAGGTAGACCATCACTTCGACTTCGCTCAGCGACCGTAGACAAGGAAGAGTGAGAACGAAAAATAGGGCGTTTCGGCTTTTAGAAGTTAGAAGTGTGTTTGACCGAACCGAATTCTGTACGGTTTTTCCCCCTTGTCTTCTTTCCTTCCTTGTCCCCAAGTCTAGTCTCCACCCTTAAATAAAAAACCTACACCTGCCAGGGTTGGGAGAGGGGCTGGGGGTGAGGGCTGTAGCGTCACCTACAGATGGTGGTGCAACGGTAAAGCCAGCTTGTGCGATCGCGTAAGACCCAAACGCCAAGTATCATGATTTAGCGCATTTTGTCAATTTAGTAACATAAATTAACATATTTATCCTCTACATTAGAAATAGAGATAAAAAAGAGGGATAGTGATCATGGGTTTAATCAACAATATCGAAGTTCGTCCCTTGGAATCAGTCAAAGGCGGAACAGTCAATTTTTACACCCCCCAATCGAGTCACGAAACCATGCTGGTACAGATTCCACCTGCTACGGTGGAAGATCTATTTGTTCACCGATTTCAAACCGATCAACTTTTAGTTGTGCGGGGAAGTGTTGTGCTTGTGGTGCTAAGAAATCGCCAATATGAGTATATTCCGCTAATTGACTCTCAGCCAACAGTGCTAAAAGTCCCGCCCGGTATTCTTCATGGTGCAATTAATCTCAGTTCCGAAACTTGTGTGGTGGTGAATGCTGTCTTGCGTCATGGTACACCTCATGAACGGGATTATCAGCCGATCAAACCACCGTTTCCTTATGATTTGGGACTAGCTCAAGCTAAGTTAAGAAAAGTCAATTCTTCGACGAACACCCAATTATTACCTGTGGGTTAATTGAACTGTTGCTCAATTCAGCAGGAAATTGGCAACAGATTGGATTAAACCATAACAGGTGTTTTCTGTTTCCGACGCTGCTTGAGAACCATTCGCAGGTTGCCAGGAGGCGCGATCGTTAAACCGCGACGCATCGGCTTCACCAGACGATTATCAGTTAATGCCAGTTCAAACTGTGACAAAATAGTCGCCAGCACCAGCTTCATTTCTAACAGTGCCAATGCTGAACCAATACAGCGACGGTTCCCGCCACCAAAGGGAAAATATTCATAAGGGGAATATTGCCGTTCTAGAAAACGTTCCGGTTTAAACTGCTTTGGTTCTGGATAGATATCTTCCCGATGATGAACTAAATAAATAGAAGGCAGAAATGCTGTACCTGCTTCAAACTGATATCCCATAATTTCCATGGGTGACTTGAGAATCCGAGCAAACGTACTGGGCGCAATGGGATAAATTCGCAGGGTTTCTTGACAGACGGCTGTTAGATAGGGAAGCCGAGACATTGCCATCGGATCGTTCTTTGTATCCAATGTTTCTAATTCCTCAAGCAGCTTTTGACGCACATCTGGTAGATAATGAATCCAATACAACGCCCAAACCAGTGCAGACGCCGTGGTTTCATGACCCGCAATTAGAAGTGTCATTAACTGATCATGTAATTCCTCATCCGTCATCGGCTCACCTGCTTCATCTCGCGCCGATAGAAGTAATGTTAAAATGTCAGTTCGCGACCAATCCCCTTGCTCTCGACGTTCGCGAATCTCATCAAAAATCAACTGTTTGATCTGCTGCTTTAACTGCAAAAAACGCCCCCAGGGACTCCAAGCACCCCAATCCTGTCGCAGCCAAGGGAAAAAGAGCAGAGTGGAACTCAGGGGAGAGTCAAAGGATGCTAGGAGGGTACTCAGCAAATGTCTCAGTTGGGTGTAACGTTCTCCCTGATTCAAGCCAAACACCGCTTGTAAAATCACCCGCAAGGTAATCTCTTGGGTATAGGTACGGATAATCAACGGTTGACCCACTGTCCATTCTGCTGTTACCGTTTCCGTAATATCACAAATAAGCTGACCATACTCTCGCAAGCGATCGCCATGAAAGGGAGGCATCAGCAGGCGGCGTTGGCGCTGATGGGGTTCACCATCTAACATCAGCAGTGAGTTATCCCCGACTAAATAGCGTAAAACCCCATTTCCTCGACCCGATTCAAATACCTCTGGATCAGCCGTAAAAATCTCTTTAATCGCCTGGGGATTGCTGACATAGATAAAGGGAGGCTCATTATCCCCGCCAAATTTGATCATATCTCCATACCGTTGAGCATAATCCTCTAGGTAGTCCAAGGGGCGAAAAATCAGCTTGATGATCCGGAAAATTCTCAGAAATCGGGGTGTGCGCGGACCGGTTAGTGGTTTCATAGAATCTTGCTGTTAGCGGCTACTCTTTTTATCTTGCCTAATTTTTCCCGATACGTTGCTCTAAGAGTCTCAGATACGTTATTCTACTTATATCTTAGGCAACCGCTAGGACAAGTCAAGAGCGGCACCAATGACTCAAACTGTTCAGGCTTCCACTATCCAAATCGATGAATTAGAATCGAGTTTTGGTTTACAAGAAATCGTCGATGATCAATTTTTTCGAGAATGGCAAGATAACTTACCAGAGATTGGCGCATGGGAAAAAGAATCATTAGATAGATTGAAAGCAGGGTATCTGAATTTACTCAAGAAACCTCCATTCGCCGAAAATGCGATCAGAATGGCGGTTATTCATCCCTTGCTATTCATCGCTGGATTTTATCTATCGCCGTTTACTGTAAAACCCGAAAAATCAATCACCATTGCTTTAAACGATGAAGATGGCTTAATTATCGAAGGACGCATTGATGTTTTAGTTTTAAAAGAGCAGTTTTGGTTAATGGTAATTGAAACAAAACGGGCAGGAATTAGTTTAGAAGCGGGAATGGCTCAACTCTTGGCTTATATGCTAGGAACACCTAATCCGGAAAAACCTGTATTTGGTCTGTTAACGAATGGGGGTCATTTCCTATTTGCAAAATTAGTTCACGGCGAAACCACTGAGTACGCTTTATCAGATGAATTTGTGCTGCGCCGACGGGAGAATGAGTTGTATCGTGTATTAAGCATCCTGAAACATTTGGCTCAATTAATTTAACCCGTTAGACTGAAATATTGATGTACTTTGAATTAAAGATCATCAACGCGATCAATATCTATTCCCTGTTCCTTCCTAATCTAAACCATCAACTGTAATTTTGTTCGACTAATTATTGTTCATTTCAACGTTTTTGGTAAAGGCGATCGCGTCCCGATTTCATACCCTTTCTTTTCAATCAAACGCTTCAACTCTTCCACCCGTTTTTTAGGTGCGGGATGGGTTGACAGGAAGGCAAAATTGGCTCCGGTTTTCTCACTCATTCGTTCAAAAAAGTCCGTAGCTCCAGCGACATGACCGTAAGTGTCATCTAATAACATTAAGCCAAACACATCCGCTTCCTTTTCCTGAGATTGAGAATACTGCGATCGCGCAATGGCTTCCACCGCACCCGAAGCCGCTGATTGTAAGGCTCCTGCGTCTCCGAGGAAATAGGCTAAGGCTACCCTTACCACCAACACTCGTCCCAAACCCCGCAGGTGATCTCGGTGAGCAAAATGACCCAATTCGTGGGCTAATACCATCATCAATTCATTCTCAGACTCTGCTTGTTCTAGTAAACCCTGATAAATAACAATAGCATCTCCTGGTAACGCGATCGCATTCACCGTAGACTCTGGCAAATACAACACCTGATAATCCCGCTCCTTTTGTTGTTCAGGGGGAAGTTCCTGTTCCAAACGATCTAATAATTGGTTCAGAGTATCTTGAGTTGGAGATGGTTTAGCTTGTTTCTCGTAAACTGGCACAATTACCGCCCCCAATTTTTGTTCCACACTCGGCGGAATCATCCCAATTAAACCATTGACCAGCAGATTCAAAAACCCAATAACAGCCACAATAAAGCCGATAAATAGCCCCAATAAAATTAGGAGTTGGCGATTACTCGGCGGTGGATTACGATTCGTTGAAGCATTGGACATAGACAAAAAATACGTTCCGTAGTAAGCGCTTTAGCGCCGTTCTGTAGTAAGCGCTTTAGCGC
>NZ_JBKHHI010000505.1:0-4272 GCF_046539235.1 Coleofasciculus sp. | reverse complement strand
GGGCGGGTTTGGTATTCCAGTTAGTAGGAACGATCAAAGTTAATCCCTAAACCCGCCACTACACATTAACGTAACCAATCCGGAATTTCTAATTACCTCTTCATTGGAGTAAACGCTATTTTGCCGCAGATTGGAAAAACTGGAATGTCGATCGGGCTTTTATTCAAGTTTATAACGACGCGAATTTTGACCAAGAGCTAGATTATGCCTAAAACTATGCGGGAGTTGCCATTTCTGATCAGCAGTTGTATCGTTTAAAAGACCTGGTGAATAACAGCAAAATCGAGAGTATTTTAGTGTTCCCCTCATCGGGCAAACCTGAAGAGGCGGCGGCTTCTATCAAAAAGTTGACTTCTATAAATCAATAACCGCCTCAAGCTAGAGGAAGCTAGAGGTTCCGAGAAATAAGATATAGTGCATAATGGCAGATGTTTCTGCCTCTGTGCTAACGGCAGCCATGTTCCAGACATGCCATGGTATGTCTGAGAACTCCAAGATACAGTTAAAAGGGAAAATAAACTAGAGGTAGGAGATAATGAAAGATTTTTTGCAAAACATTAGCCGATATCCCCGTTACCTGATTAGTATATCCTTGGGCATCTTCTTTGCCTTATTTGAACGCTTTAAGCCAGTCCTGAGTAATCCAGTGAGTGCGATCGCGCTCGTGGGTCTGGTTGTGGGGACATTTCTGTTCTTAGTTTTCACCCTGCGTGCCATGCTAGGACTAAATCCAGTTTAGGGGATTAGGGAGTGAGGGGGTAAGGAAGATGAGGAAGATGAGGAAGATGAGGAAGATGAGGAAGATGAGGAAGATGAGGAAGCAGGGGGAGCGGATTACCAATGAACCATGAACAAATGACAAATGACAAATGACGTAGCTTGCTTCTCAAGGGAAGCGAGTATGACGAATGACGAATGACTACTTAGTAAAGGGGGCGTTATGGCTACAAATCGCCGTGTGTCTAGGGTTTCCTCGCTGATTCAGCAGGAAGTCAGCCAAATGTTATTGCACGATATCAAAGATGACCGTGTTGGTGCTGGAATGGTCAGCGTTACCGATGTCGATGTTTCGGGTGACTTGCAACATGCCAAAATTTATGTCTCAATCTATGGCACTGAAGAGGCAAAATCGGAAACGATGGCAGGTTTACAATCAGCTACAGGTTTTGTCCGCCGCGAATTAGGTCGGCGGGTGCGCTTGCGTCGTACCCCAGAGGTCGTCTTTATTGAAGACCGAGGCTTAGAACGTGGTACTCGTATGTTGACACTATTGAATCAACTCTCACAAGAACGCCGCCGAAAGGGACTCGATGATCAGTTTGAGGCAGAAAACGAGTGATATCATGTCCGTCTAACTTGCCACCTTGCTCATCCAAACATGATATGAATTCCTTACCCGATATTCAGTCTCTCTCCTTGGTACAACAGGTGGCGCAGATGGTTGTGGTGCGGGCGTCTGGCTACCTGTTTGACCACCAAATTCAGTATCCGGCTTGGGAACCTCCAGCCGCTAAATTGCAGCATTGGATACAGGATTGGGGCGTGGGCGGCGTGATTTTATTGGGTGCGAGTGCTGGAGAATTGGCACTGCGATCGCGACAATTACAAGAGTATGCCCCAATCCCCTTATTGATTGCCGCTGATATTGAAGAAGGAGTCGGTCAACGATTTGCGGGGGCGACTTGGTTTCCGCCACCGATGGCAATCGGGGCGATTGCCCGTGAGAATCTGGATAAAGCCCAATACTATGCTCGACAAAAGGGGGCAATTACGGCTCAAGAAGCCTTAGCGATTGGGATTAACTGGATTCTCGCACCCGTCGTTGATGTGAATAATAACCCGCAAAATCCGGTGATTAATGTGCGGGCGTTTGCTGACACGCCGGAAACTGTGAGTCAGTTGGCTAGTCAGTTTATCCGGGGGACACAAGACTATCCGGTGTTAACGACGGCGAAACATTTCCCGGGTCATGGGGATACGGCGATCGATTCTCATTTAAATTTACCGATATTATCTCATTCGCGATCGCGACTAGCCGAGATCGAGTTTCCCCCGTTTCAAGCGGCGATGGCGGCGGGTGTGGATGCGGTGATGACGGCTCATCTGCTGATCCCCAGCTTAGATGAGCAATTTCCCGCGACGTTATCCGAAAAAGTTTTAACCCAAGTGCTGCGCCAAGAGTTGGGGTTTGAAGGGTTGATTGTCACCGATGCTTTAATTATGGGTGCGATCGCGAATCGTTATGGCGCAACGGAAGCCCCGGTAAAAGCGGTGGAAGCAGGGGCGGATATTTTACTTATGCCCGTTAACCCACAAACAACGATTCAAGCCATCTGTGATGCGGTAACGACAGGACGAATTTCCCGCGATCGCATTCTGGCATCTGTTGAACGAATTTGGCAAGCAAAGGCGAAGATTACTGGAGGTGCAGAAGTACCAGTAAGCCAGAGTGATCCATCTCAACCGTTATCGTTTCTGAATCATCTGGCTCAACCAACGGCGATGCAGACAGTTACCCAGATTCTCCGTGATTCTCAACAGGTTGGCGGTTCCCTTCCCCTCCGCTCAAAACCGCTCCCCAATAGTTCTCCGGGACGTAACCTAATCATTGTGGATGATATTTTAACCTGTGATGTTTTGGGGCGAAATGCTCCAGCCGTTACTATCCCCCAACAGTTTGGCTACCAATTGCAATGGGTGGATTGCCATAGGCCACTGATACCCAGGGATCAGAATGATCACCCGATTCCGACACTGCTACAGCTTTTTATTCGCGGAAATCCGTTTCGGAATACGGCTGGGTTAACCGCCGTGGCGACGGATTGGCTACAGTGGTTATTAAAAAATCAAATCTTAGAGGCATTGGTAATTTACGGTAGCCCCTACATCCTAGAACAGTTCCGACCCCACCTCCCCGCCCAAACGCCTTACGTCTACTCCTACGGACAGATGCCAGAGGCGCAGGCGATCGCACTTAAGGTATTATTTGATCAGATTGAATCTGGTTATAGGTTAACAGAATTTATTTAAGTTTTATTAATTAGTTTGCCGCGATCAAGCTCTCTTTCTTAGAGACTGTCTGAGTTTCAATCCCCTAAATTAACGGTATGACTAGGGTTTCAGCCTGTAATCGGTAGCTAGCCGACGGGGATATAATTTTTATCTTTGGTAATTTTTATTCATAGATTGAATAACTTTGTAACTTATTATACGGAACGAGATACCTTTTCAGGCTAGCCAAATTCGTTTATAGTTAGAACGTAGCTTGATGTTTAGTCAGGATGGTATCTATGAGTCCGATGAGTCTTCAAACTGTTCCCTCTACTCCCTCTGCTCCCTCTACTCCCTCTATTCGTTACTCCATTGATGTGATTCAAGAAGAAGCACGTCAACTCGTAGAGAAAGGAGTTGTCAGCCGTCAACAGCCCATCTACGTTCTTTGTCAAT
Organism: Coleofasciculus sp.; assembly: GCF_046539235.1. Classification (GTDB taxonomy): domain Bacteria; phylum Cyanobacteriota; class Cyanobacteriia; order Cyanobacteriales; family Coleofasciculaceae; genus Coleofasciculus. The sequence goes on along the minus strand of NZ_JBKHHI010000505.1, from coordinate 825 downwards.
ACATTCCTGCTCGCGAGTGGGTCTGTGTCGAATGCGAACTAGAGCAGTGCGATTTCTTGCTTAGAGACCGCATTGGTGATTTAATTGGTTCCGAAGAATGGGAAAATGATTAGATAGTCTTAGTTGAGAGGGATAGTGGCTCGGCGCTTAGATAAGGAGTTGGAAAAATTTACTCCGTAAAATTTCACTATCGGCTCGTTGTCATTGGTTATGTCATTGATGAATTGCCAAATCAGGAACAAGTGCGGATTGAGTTAGGGAAACCCTTTCAGCGTTAGGCTTCAGTCCTAGCTCTCGCTCCGGATACAACCCTTAAAAAAAGGAGACAGCTTAACAAAGCAGCCCTGTAATTGCATATTGAAATTTGGATAACCTGAAATAATGTAGGGGCGCATAGACATGCGCCCTTACCAACGTCTGAAAACTGATCCCCTACTCATTATTGGTTCGAGTCAGGGTTACGCATCTGCTCCAAATCAGTGCGGATCAGAGCAATTTGCACCGTCAGTTCTTCAAGTTCCTGTTGGGTACTTCTAGATGTGGTTCCCGTTGGTGAGGTTGAATCACTGTCGCTAGGTGTTGATGGTGTGGTTGAGTCTGTCGGTTGGTTCATTTGGCTGAACATTTGTTCAATCAAGCGTTGAGCCTCTTGCTCGGTTTTTTCACCTTTTTTTGACAACTCAGCAACCTGTTGGTTGAAGTCTAAGTTCAGCAGGGACAAGTTTTCTTCCCGCTTTTGCTGATCCTGGAGACTTTCGATGAGGGAAGTGGTCGCCCCCAAGGATACACGAAAGCCAGTTTGTAAAGCGTCTTGGATATTGTTAG
>NZ_JBKHHI010000504.1:0-4278 GCF_046539235.1 Coleofasciculus sp. | reverse complement strand
CTAGCTCAGTTCTACGCCGCTATACGCCACCCACCTGCACTCTGGAAATTGTGGCAAAAACGTCACCCCTGTCGCGATGGGTGGGGAAGTCTGTGGTGAAAGACTTACGGTTTGAATTACATTTTGATGATCCGCGACAGCCTGAGGAAAAGCTGGTGGCGATAAAAGGCGATCGCACAGAACTGGATGTCTTATATGAGGCAGTAAGTCACTACGTCCAAAACTTTCTCAACACCTCTCCCCAACCCTTATCCTGGACTAATCTAACGTCTTCTGTACAAACAGATAATCCAGGTGAATTTGAATCTAATATCCCAGAACCCGCCTCTCCTATTTCAATAGTTACCTCTGATCAACCTTCCAACAATCAAGAGTCTGAACTACCATCCACAAAATTACAACCGTTAAAACCCCGGACATTGCCCTTAGGCATTACACTACAACCCAAAGGATTAGTAACCCATGAATTAGTTCTCGGTCAACTGGCAAACGAAGACTCTGGATCAGTTGTTTACTTAAGTGTCCTCCAACTGTTCGACTTAGCCACCGCTTTAGATGATTATGCCGCAGAAATTTTAGCCTTACCCAATCTTAATCGTGCGGGTAAAGCCAAAGTTCTACCCCTGTGGACAAAAGCCGCCGCCGTCGTCGTGTTAGCCGTCGGAGTAACAACAGCAGGTGTGAGATGGTTCAATCAATCCCAATTAACTCAGGAAACTGCAACTCTCAATACAGCTTCGGATGCACCGGAAGAAGTCCCCTCCAACCTAGCTCAAGAACTGCCCACACCAACACCATCCCCTTTACCTTCGCCACCTTCGCCAATTCCAACGCCAACAGTACCGCCTTCATTAGCCAACGCGCCCACAGTACCTCCTCCCAAACCCGTTAAACCCCCAGCACCATCGACTCGGAGTTCGTCACCCGCACCTGCACCCCAACGTCAGGAGATTGCCATCACACCTCCACCCCAGCGCCCTGCGGCTCAACCTGTGCCGAGTATACCAGCATCCCCGTCAACTCCACTCCCTACCCAGCCTAGTCGCCCTCCAGCGCCGACTGGGAATGTGCCAAAGTCCCGGAGTTCGACCCAAGTACCCGCGACACCCCCACCTCTGCCCGTATTTCCCCCTCTTGATGTCACTCCAGCTACACCGGAACTCCCAGACGTGATCAGTAGTCCCTCAGTAACCGCCCGTCGTCCTTCTTTGCCAACGGATACGGAGATAGAGTCAACCGAATTAGATGATACCAATGATGCCGCCAGAGGTAGACTCTTTGATACGATTCCTCAAGTTGCCCAAGCAAGAACCTACCTGCAACAGCGATGGCAACCGCCAGAAGACTTGACAAAAGCGCTAGAGTATCAGCTATTTATCGCCCCAGATGGTTCCATTGAACGGATTATTCCTCTCGGACAAGCCTCACAAGTTCACATTGAAGAAACTGGTATTCCCTTAGTAGGTGAACCGTTTGTTTCACCTATTGAAGGAGACAGGAATCCTACCATTCGGGTTGTCCTGAATCCGAATGGTCAAGTTGAGACATTTTTAGAGGATATGTAAAAGAAATGAGCTCCCTACCCCCCCACAACACTTATTCAGCAGCCCCTATTTATTAGGGATTCCAGTTGCGGATAGCCTTGAGTACCTGAAGCAACTGAATGGCGCGATCGCTCTCGAGTAAACTTAATGTTGGCATATACTGATAAGTCAGCACTTCTGCTTTAGCGACATGGAAAAACTGATAGGTTGCGCCGTTGGTGACTAAACCCCAAACAGAAGACTGCTGTTCCAGACTTGGGTGGGCATAGGTCAACATTTGAGCAATTCCCGAAAATTCTGAAGCAGCTACATTCTTACTTTCAACAATCAGCACCCAGAGTAAAGTTGCCAGCGATGTTTCAACCCTTCGATTCACCGCCACAAGGTCAAAACGTCCCCGAATATGGGTATCTTTATCTTCGATATAAATTTGCTGAATATCTTCTTCAACTCGTAACTCAATCGGGGAGCGGTTGTAACCTGCTAATCGCAGCATGGGATTGATAGAAATTAACTTGGCTTGCCCTTCAGAGACTTTTCCACGCCGGAGATACGCTAGAAAATCGGCTCTAATTTGTTGCAGTTCTTGCCAATCTAAGTCGGTGAGAGGTTCTAAGGTTAGGAAATCATTAAAGCTGCCATCGTACATCGGGATGAAACCGAGTATAGTCTCAACCTCTTCTAGCGTAATCTCCCTAGCTCTAAAGATAACCATAATGTTGACTGAAGACGTTCCTCAAGAGACAATAGTGTAATCTTCACCTTACTTGCCTCATACGCTACAAAAATCATAACCTAGTGGTGCGATCGCACAGGGGATTTTATCACCGACTTTTCGCAACCCCACTGTATTGTGGCAAAATTCCCCCCATCAGAAGAATCGCGATCGCAAGCAAAGGCGTATACTATGGGGAATTGGGAATTGGAAGACCCTAAACACAGGAGAATTCCTTCATTTCCATTGTCCACTACCTAAACTGCCATGCGCGTTTTACTCCTTTATCCCCAGTTTCCCAAATCCTTTTGGTCCTTTGACAAAGCTATCGAACTGGTTGGACGCAAGGTGACTCTGCCGCCCTTGGGTATGATTACAGTAGCAGCGATATTGCCTCAGACTTGGGAATTCCGTCTGGTAGACCGGAATGCAAGGTTAGAAACTCAAGCCGATTGGGATTGGGCAGATTTAGTTATTGTATCTGGGATGATTGTGCAGAAACCGGATTTGCTGCATATCATTCGGGAAGCCAAGCGGCGCGGGAAGACTGTTGCAGCCGGAGGTCCCTATTTTACCTCTGTACCCGATACAGCATTACAAGCTGGGGTCGATTTTCTAATTTTGGATGAGGGAGAAATTACTTTACCCAAGTTTGTCGAAGCCCTGGAACGCGGAGAAACCTCTGGCGTATTCCGTTCTGATGGAGAAAAGCCGGATGTCACCAATACCCCGATTCCTCGTTATGACTTACTGAATTTAAGCGACTACAGTGATATGTCGGTACAGTTTTCTAGAGGCTGTCCATTTCAGTGTGAGTTTTGTGACATTATTGTCCTCTATGGGCGCAAGCCGCGCACGAAAAGCCCAGCCCAACTACTCGCCGAGTTACAACGACTCTATGATTTGGGGTGGCGGCGTTCGATTTTCTTAGTAGATGATAATTTTATTGGCAATAAGCGGAACGTCAAGCTATTACTGCGAGAAATGGGTCCCTGGATGGCGGAACGCGGCTATCCGTTCCGCTTAAGTACCGAAGCTTCGGTGGATTTGGCACAGGATCAGGAATTACTGGATTTGATGATAGCGGCTAACTTTACGGGTGTGTTTTTGGGTATTGAAACACCTGATACGGAGAGTTTATCCCTCACCCAAAAATTTCAAAATACTCGCAACTCTCTGATGGAAGCCGTACAAACGATAAATAAGACTGGACTGCGGGTGATGGCAGGCTTTATTATTGGCTTTGATGGGGAAAAATCCGGAGCAGGCGATCGCATTATCCAGTTTGTAGAAGCCACAGCCATTCCTCAAGCTATGGTGAGTATGCTTCAGGCTTTACCCAATACAGCATTATGGCATCGACTCAAGCGAGAGGGGCGTCTGTTAGAAGAAGATAAGGAAGCCAATATTCACCAAGGAACCCTAATTAATTTTATCCCCACTCGTCCTGTAGAAGAAATGGCTCGCGAATATGTCAGTTGTTTCTGGGAACTGTACGAACCCCACCGTTATCTGGGGCGAGTGCATCGCCATTTCCTCCAGATGCAACCCACGCCGCACAAGCGTAAATTCAAGATACCAGATTGGATGACTCTGCGGGCGCTATTAATTATTATGTGGCGACAGGGAGTCAAGCGTTACACTCGGTTCCAATTTTGGCGTCAATTATTCTCGATTTTGCGAAACAATCCCCGCATCTTTGAGCGTTATATCGTCAATTGCGCTCATCTGGAGCATTTTCTGGAATACCGTCAAATTGTCCGGGATAATATTGAAGCACAATTAGCGGAGTATTTAGCCGAAAAAGCCAAGCTTTCTGCTGAAGTAAGACAAACCGAATTAGTCAGCTAAATTAATTACTGGCGTGGTATAAGCTGTTTTGCATTTAAACCTTAATGTCAATAATGACGAAATCCTTGCCGTAGTAGTGCGAGCATCTTGCTCGCTACATTGCTACATTGAGCATCTTGCTGGCTAAATTGAGCATCTTGCTGGCTAAATTGAGCATCTTGCTGGCTA
>NZ_JBKHHI010000503.1:0-4290 GCF_046539235.1 Coleofasciculus sp. | reverse complement strand
GTTGATAATGCCAATTCCCCACGGGCGATTAAAATAGCTGCACCATGATTTCCCAATTGACCATTTATAATCACCGCATCACCGGGTTGAATATGATGGGCAGAAATAGAAACACCTTCTCTGATAACACCAATTCCGGCTGTATTGATAAAGAGTTTATCGGCAGATCCGCGATGGACAACTTTGGTATCTCCCGTAACGATTTTTACCCCAGCAGCGTCGGCGGCTGTTTTCATACTCAGAACGACTTGCCGTAAGGTTTCGACAGGTAGTCCTTCTTCCATAATCATGCTACAGGTTAGATACAGGGGTTTTGCCCCACTGACGGCTAAATCGTTGACAGTTCCATTGATGGCTAATTCGCCGATATTACTACCAGGAAAGAATAAGGGATCGACGACATAAGAATCAGTAGTAAAGGCTAATCGATCGCCCTGACTAATGAGTTGGGCGAGGGGAATCGTGGCTTGATCTTCCAGTTGGGAAAGGATGGGGTTATCGAAACTCCCGACAAAAATATCATCAATTAAATCCCGCATAGCTTTGCCACCACTCCCATGTGCCAGGGTGATGGCAGTATCTTTAATTTTATTAGGGCGGCGTCGGATTTGTTCGATTTTTTGGAAGAGGGGATTTTGGTTATGGGTCATTTGTCATTCGTCTTATGTCATTCGTCTTATGTTATTTAGTTGGGGCGGGTTTGGTGATATCAGGGTGAAAACAAAACGTTAAGGGTAAAACCCGCCCCTACAACAGACGTTCCATCTTCCCCATCTTCTGGGTTCGTAGTAGGCACTTTAGTGCCAGAAGCGCTAAAGCGCTTACTACAAACTATTAAAGTTAGTGACATTCAATTTAGGTGTGATGCTTACCTCCTTTACCGGGTTTATCGGCATGTAATTCACCGCCAACAGCCCAATTTTCTCGCTCAAATTCATCAATATGAATCGTTACCCATTCGGGTTTCGTGCCTAAGGTGGAAACTAGGGTATCGGTGAGGGCTTTGGCAAGTTTACGTTTTTGATCGACGGAGTGACCTTGGGCGATCTGAACTGTGACAAATGGCATAACCGTTTATTCTCCAATCTCAAACTGTGTTTTAACAGCATTGTATGGGGGAAAACGGACGGATTTTGTATTGGAGTTATCGGTTTGATGGATAAACTTTGGGGGCTAAACCTACCTTGACAAATGTTCTCCCTTGACTGTTTTAACTTTCAAGAAACAGGTTATGATATAGGGGGTTTAGGAGAGGGTGACCTGATGCAATTGAGTAAAGGGCGACCCGATTCCATTGAGTAGAATGGCGTTGTTAATTTATGCAGGCGGGTCGCCCCTACAGGGGATTAATTGATGCCGACGGCGGTTTTGGCGACTTTGGATAGGCGTCCATATTTGTAATACGCCGCACAAGCCCCTTCTGAGGATACCATACAAGTTCCGATTGGGTTTTCCGGTGTACAAGCTGTACCAAAAACTTTACATTGCCAAGGTTTCATGACGCCTTTGAGGATTTCTCCACATTGACAGGCTTTGTGATCGGCGACTTGACGATTGGGAACAGTAAATTTAACTTCGGCATCAAATTGGGCGTAGTCGGGGCGAATTTTAAACCCAGAATTTGCAATATCACCGAGTCCTCGCCATTCAAATTTTTGCCGGACTTCAAAGACGGTATCCATCGCGTCTAAGGCGACGCGATTTCCTTGGGGTTGAACAATACGATCATATTGATTTTCTACCTCGCAGCGTCCTTGAATCAGTTGCTGCAATATCATCCACAGGGATTGCAAAATATCCAAGGGTTCAAATCCGGAAACGACTAGCGGTTTTTGGTACTGTTCGGCAATAAATTGATAGGGTTCTGTACCAATAACCATGCTGACATGACCGGGACCAATAAAGGCATCCAGTTGTAAGTCGGGATTGTCTAATAAGGCTTGTAAGGCGGGAATAACTAGAACGTGATTGCAGAACATACTGAAGTTTTGCAGTCCTTCAGCATCCGCTTGCAGGATGGTTAATGCGGTACTCGGGGCGGTGGTTTCAAAGCCAAGTCCGAAGAAAACGACTTCTTTATCGGGGTTGTCTTTGGCAATTTGCAGGCTATCTAGGGGAGAATAAACCATGCGAATATCCGCACCGGCTGCTTTGGCTTGCAGTAGGCTTTTCTGGGAACCGGGAACCCGCATGGCGTCGCCAAAGGTGGTGAGGATTACGTTAGGATAATCTGCGATCGCGATCGCGTCATCTAAGCGTCCCCTGGGCATTACGCAGACGGGACAGCCGGGACCATGGATTAATTCAATGGTGTCGGGTAAGATTTCTTCGAGTCCATATTTAAAGATGGAATGGGTATGACCGCCACAAACTTCCATTACTTTTAGCGGTTGGGTTGGAGTTTTGCCTAATTTAGTGGTTAAGGTTTGGATTTCTCGCAGTAGGGCTTTGGCTTTTTGGGGATCGCGAAATTCGTCAACGTATTTCATAATTTGTCATTCGTCATTTGTCATTTGTCATTTCTCTACATTTGCTATGATTTATAACGTAGTCGGGGCGGGTTTAGTCAAGTTAGATGTTTTCTGTGAGAGGTTATCGGTCAAACCCGCCCCTACAGATGTGCTAGGGTTTATTCGGTTAAGGCGAGTTCTTGGAGTAATTGTAAGGTTTCGGCGGCTTCTTGTTCGTCAAGGCGATTCATGGCAAAGCCGACGTGAACTAATACCCAATCGTTGACACAGCTGTCAATGGGATGATTTTGATCAATAATACAGGCAATATTAACTTGGCGTTGGACGCCGCCAATATTGACTATGGCGAGTTGATGTTCTCTATCCGTTATTTCAGTAATTTTACCGGGAATGCCTAAACACATTTTTCTGTTGTCCTTTGTGGGTTGTTGGGTGTGTTTTGTCCTGAGTAAGCTGAGATTTTTATGGAGGGAAGGTAAATTGGGTGCGCTAGTTATTTGATAGCGTGATTCAGGTGATTTTTATACGTTTGCCGCTACATCTGATAGTTGAATGGTAGGGAGGGCGGGTTTTGTTCGGAAGGTGTGAGGTAGGGAGATTAAGGTTTGTCCCTAAACCCGCCCCTACATCTTGCGGCGATTACGGCTTGTCCTAAGGATAGTCCTCCATCATTGGGTGGAACTAGGCTGTGTGTCAATACTCTCATCCCCATTCTCTCTAAATTTTCACTGACTTGGGTCAATAAAATCCGGTTTTGAAATACACCTCCGGTGAGGATAACGTGATTGCTAATTAAATCAGGACTTAACTGCTGAACCATATTCGCGATCGCGTCGGCTAATCCTTGGTGAAATTTGGCGGCAATGAGGGACTTTGACACATCTTGCTGTAAATCGTCCAATAATGCAAGCCATAGGGGATAAGGTTCTAAAATTAATTCTGTTTCCTGATCTAGTTTGCCAATGTTAAAGGGATATGCCCCTACTTCTTTAACATAATTTAAGCTATCCGGGGTAACTAGGGCTTCCATTTCAATCGCAGCTTGCCCTTCATAGCTACATTCTGTCCGACAAATCCCCAACGCCGCCGCCACTGCATCAAATAATCGTCCAGAAGATGAGGCGAGGGGTGAGTTAATTCCTTTTTCGATGAGTTGATGCAGCAAGGGATGAGGTTTTTGATCCAGAAATTGGATGATGTCTAAATCCCCATACTCTTGTTTTAACCGATTCCAGTCCAATGCTGCCATTAAATGAGCGTAGGTATTGCGCCAAGGTTGATAAATTGCCTGTTCTCCGCCAATCATGGCGATGGGTTTAAATCTGCCTAATCGTTTAAATCCCTGATAATCGGCTAAGAGGAATTCTCCGCCCCAAAGTTTGCCATCTTCACCATAGCCTAATCCATCTAAGGCGATTCCTAATACAGGGGGAGTCGTGAGTGGGATACCATTTTCTGCCATACAAGCAGCAATATGGGCATGATGATGTTGGATAGAATGTAAGGTAAGATTATTAGCGGTAGCGAGTTCTTGTCCGAGTTTAGTAGAGAGGTATTCGGGATGTTTGTCTGTCGCGATCGCGCTGGGTTTATGGTCAAATAAGTTTAGGTAGAGATTGAGGGTGTTTTGGTAAGCGTTAAAGGCAGCAGCATTTTCTAAGTCTCCTAAATGTTGAGATAAAATTGCTTGTCCATCTCGCAACAAACAGAACGTATTTTTCAGTTCACTCCCCATCGCCAGAATCGGCGGACAATTGTCAAATCCTGGGGGCAAAGGAATGGGTTTAGGTGCATATCCACGGGCGCGGCGTAGGGTTTG
>NZ_JBKHHI010000502.1:0-4352 GCF_046539235.1 Coleofasciculus sp. | reverse complement strand
CAAACAAAACCCGCCCTCCCTACCCTATCTGGCAATATTGATAGTCTGAGATAATTAAACAGACAAAACCCGCCCTCTTTACCCTATCGGCTTTTTGCTAGGTTTAGTCTAGCGTCAAGCTAGATAAAAACAGAGACAGATTAATCGGGAAACTGAAGATCGTTTCACCGATGCGGATCAAGTTAAATTTTGAGTAAAACTAGACTCCCCTATCTACCTCATCCCGTACCCAGCGAATAGAATAGCAGTATCGGGCAAGGGAAAACTAAACGAAGATGTCACTTTATCCAAACTCTCAGTTAAATCCAGATCCCCGAAACGAGTTGATGCACATCTCTGGAGAGACGCACAATTCTCAAGGATATGCACAAATTCTGGTAATCGATGATACGCCAGAGAATCTGAAACTGGTTTCGGATTTTTTGAGAGACGCGGGCTTTGAGGTGCGAATTGCTAAAAGTGGTGAGCAAGGGCTGAAACTATTAGAGAAACTGAATCCCGCTCTGATCTTACTGGATGTGATGATGCCAGAAATGGATGGCTTTGAAACCTGTCGTCATCTGAAGGCGTGGGACAAAACCAAAGATATCCCAGTCATTTTTATGACCGCGGCGGTGGATACGTCCAATTCTCAGGCAAAAGTAAAAGGATTATCCTTAGGGGCGGTTGACTATATTAGCAAACCAATTCAACTGGATGAAGTGTTAGCCCGGGTTAAAATTCATCTACATCTGAAATTGTTAACCCAGCAACTCCAGAACCAAAACGCCCAGTTGCACCAAGAAATTCGCGATCGCCAACAAGCCCAAGCGGAGTTAACTCAACAAACGCGACGCTTAGCCTTGCGTTCAGATATCGGATTTGCCTTGAGTCAGGAAAGTGATTTATCCGCGATGCTGTTTCGCTGTACTCAGGCGTTTGTTCAACACCTCAATGTCGCCTTTGCCCGAATTTGGACGCTGAACCCAAAGGAAAATATCCTGGAGTTACAAGCCTCGGCGGGATTGTACACCCATATTAATGGCGCTCATGCTAAAGTCCCCGTGGGGAAGTCGAAAATTGGTCGCATCGCCAGCCAACGCCAACCCCATCTCACCAATGATATCCTCCATGATTCGGAAATCAGTGATCCAGACTGGGCGCGACGGGAAGGAATGGTATCCTTTGCTGGTTATCCCCTGATCGTTGAAGATGAACTGGTGGGAGTCATGGCAATGTTCGCCCGTCATCCCTTATGTCAAACCACCCTGGATACCCTCGCCTCGGTTGCGAACGAAATCGCCGTGGGAATTGAACGCCAGCAATTGGATCAAGCCCTGCAAGACTCCCAGCGTTGGCTACAGGCAATTAATGATGCCAATCCCAATATTATCTACATTCATGACTGGGTAGAAAGGCGTAATATCTACGCTAACCGGGAAATCCATGAAATTTTAGGCTACACCCCGAAAGAAATCCAACAGATGGGGAACCAGGTTCTCTCGCGGCTGATGCATCCCGATGATTTTGCCATCCTCTCGGATCATGTACAACGCATCAAATATGCCAACGTGGGGGAAGTCTTTGAGTTAGAGTACCGGATGCGCCACAAAAATGGGGAATGGCGTTGGTTATTTGCCCAAGAGACGGTGTTTAAACAGGATACAGACGGGACAACCCGACAAACCCTAGGTGCTGCGATTGATATTAACGATCGCAAAACAGCCGAAGCCAACCTGCGCCTGTCTGAAGCCAGACTCACCGAAGCCCAGAAAATTGCATCTGTTGGTAGTTGGGAGTCTAATCGGCTAACGGGGGAGATTATTTGGTCAACGGAACTCTTTCGGATTTATGGGCTAGAACCCAACCCAAAACCCCTCACGTATAAGCAACATCTGACTTTGATTCATCCCGACGATCGCTGTTTATTTACCCAACAGGTGAAAAACGCGATTAAGACTCCTCAATCCTATACCATTGAATATCGAATTATTCGTCCCGATGGTGAAATTCGCTATCTGGAAGGTCGAGGTAAACCGGTGCTGAATGCCCAAAATCAGGTAATTAAACTGATGGGAACTGTTCTGGATATTACCGAACGCAAGCAAGCCCAGATGCTGCTGGAGGAGCAAAATAATGTCTTGGAACAGATTGCTTCCGATGCGCCACTCCCAGATATCCTGGAAGCATTAGCCCGGTTCCTAGAGGAACAGTCTGGACAACTGCGATCGTCCTTTCTCTTATTAGATGAACAGGGAAAACTGCGCTTAGGTGCAGCACCGAGTTTACCTGATGCGTATAATCAAGCGATCGATGGTGTGGAAATTGGTGAGGGTGTCGGTTCCTGTGGTACGGCGGCGTATCGCCAGGAAAGGGTTATTGTTACCGATATTGCTACTGATCCGTTATGGGCAGATTATAAAGACTTAGCCTTAGCTCATGGGTTGCGAGCCTGTTGGTCTATCCCCATTGTATCCAGTGATGGCAGTATCTTAGGCACATTTGCCGGATATTATGACCAACCGCAAACTGTAACCCACCTCGATCAAGACTTAATTGATCAAATTCTCTACCTTGCCAAAATTGCCATCGAACGGACGCGATCGCAAGCCGCTTTACGCCAAAGTGAAGAACGCTTACAACTGGCATTAGACGCCTCTGGAGATGGGTTATGGGATTGGACAATTCAAACCGGAGAGGTGTATTTCTCCCGTCACTGGTTCGATATGCTGGGTTATGAGTGTGATCAACTCTCAGGACATGTCAGCACTTGGGAAAACCTGATCCATCCCGATGATAAACCGGGGGTGATGGAACTGTTGCAGGCGCATTTACAGGATCACACCATTCCTTACAAATTAGACTATCGGCTGCTGACGAAATCCGGGGACTATAAGTGGATTTCCAACTACGGGAAAGTTGTCGCTGAAGATGAAAACGGTTTACCTGTGCGGATGACGGGGACTCATCGGGATATTAGCGATCGCAAACAAATGGAACTAGCACTACAAGCATCAGGAACCCGCGAACGGGAAAAAGCCAAGGCGCTAGAAGAAACCCTGAAAGAATTGAAACGCACCCAAGCCCAACTGATCCAAACTGAGAAAATGTCCAGTTTAGGGCGGATGGTTGGGGGAGTGGCACATGAAATCAACAACCCCGCCAATTTTATCTATGGCAATATTACTTATGCTCGTGATTATTTCCAAGACCTATTAAAACTCCTACACCTGTATCAGCAAACCTATCCCCAACCCAGCGCCGCAATTGAACAATTGAGTGAGGAGATCGATTTAGAGTTTCTGGTTAAGGATTGGCATAAGCTGATCAACTCCATGGAAATAGGGGTTCAACGTATCGAGCAAATTGTGCGATCGCTCAAAACCTTCTCTAAGTTGGATGAAGCGGAATTAAAATCCGTAGATATTCATGAAGGCATTGATAACACCCTGTTCATGTTACAGCATCGACTCCGGGCTCAAGGCAATCGCCCAGAAATCCAAGTGATTCGACACTATAGTCAACTTCCCCAATTGACTTGTTATGCCAGTCAGTTAAATCAAGTATTTATTAATATCTTTGATAATGCGATTGAAGCCTTAAATTCCCAACCGGAACCTCGTTTCATTACGATCACGACTGAAGTCTCTAATAATAGAGAACCTGGAGGTACACAGGAGCGTGTAGAGACGTGCCATGGCGGTGTAGAGACGTGCCATGGCGGTGTAGAGACGTGCCATGGCGCGTCTGAAAGTAGGAGAGATGAGGAAGTTAACTCAAAAGTCAGTCAGGGCAGGTTTCGCACAAACGTTATCATTAATAGCGAAACGAAAATCCCTAAACCCGCCCCGACAAACCAGGTTCCAGATCAGCCTAGCCTTGGGTCAACACTCAACACTCAAAACTTCCCCCAATCCATTATTATTCGGATTCAAGATAACGGAATTGGCATGAGTGAGAACGTGCGTCAGCATATCTTTGACCCGTTTTTCACCACCAAACCTGTCGGTAGTGGCACCGGTTTAGGATTAGCGGTGAGTCACCAGATTATTGTAGAAAAACATCAGGGCAGAATTAGCTGTGTTTCTGATTTAGGCAAAGGCACAGAATTTATTATCGAAATTCCCGTTAATTTGAGTCCATCCAGGACATGATATCCAGCGCGATCGCCTCTTGATTCATATAATTCAGATGATGTCAACCCTCCACGCGCTCAAAACTCGGTTAGGGCGGGTTTGAAGAAAGGTTATCATAAATAGCGACATTCAAGCCCATAAACCCGCCCCTACAGACTCAAACCTCAAAACTGCCATGCCCAAATGGTTTAACACTGCCGGTCCTTGCAAAGCCGACATCCACTACATGCTCTCACC
>NZ_JBKHHI010000501.1:0-4353 GCF_046539235.1 Coleofasciculus sp. | reverse complement strand
CTTTTGAAGGGGGATTTAGGGGGATCTAAACCTTGCTACCTGGAAACCTAGATATCTAGATCAGTCAAATCCAGTCGAGAACCATAAGTTTCAATGAATTCCCGCCGGGGAGCAACCCGATCGCCCATGAGAACGGTAAAGATGCGATCGGCTTCAGCCGCATCTTCGATCTCCACCCGCTTCATCGTCCGCGTTTCCGGATTCATGGTGGTATCCCAGAGTTGTACTGGCATCATTTCACCCAACCCTTTAAACCGTTGGATCGTGTAATTGGCGTTAGCGGGGAACTCATTTTGAACCAGGTTGGTGAGTTCGCGATCGCTATAACAGTAGTAATGATTGCGTCCGCGTTCTACTTTATACAATGGTGGACAAGCAATGTGGATATATCCTTGATCCACTAATGCCCGTTGATAACGGTAGAAAAAGGTAAGTAACAGAGTGCGGATATGGGCGCCATCGACATCAGCGTCCGTATTCTTTGCTGCCAATCCTCCTGTACCACAAATAAAGTTTTCGTCACCTTCCACAGAGAAATCATACACATAGTCACCCACCAATTCAACTTCATGATTCTCCACCACTTTTAATCCCATCAAATCATCACTGATGGGTAGATATTGTTGCGGCTGACTCTTTGGACGTGCCAGATAATCTTCCAATCGTTTTGCCTGATGATGGCGCTGCCAGATCAGCCGACACTGTTCGAGTTGCTCTTTACTGTAGATGCGAATAAAGTATGCAAGATGTCGTGTTTGAACAGGAGATTCAGGAGGATTTCGGTGCTGGCTATTGTGAACACCAGCAATTAAACCAAGTTGTCCCAATAGATAGAGTAACCCATCTTTCAATGTGGCAGAAACCGTTCCAAAGACAATGTTATTTTGGGTAACTGAGCCATCACCGAGTAAATAACCCTCCAAAAATGTCAGTTGCAAGGATTCAGGTAAGCTAAAGACAATATCCGGCAACTTCTTCTCGTGCGCCCATCCATTCAATCCCCACGCTTGTAATAGTCGCGCAGCGGCAACACTGTGGAAATAAAGTTTAATTCCATCGTATCGGGTATCATTATAGCGACGTGGTGTCTCACCGAAAACCTTTTCAATCGCCGTGATCAGTTCAGGGATAAACGGTTCATCCTTTTTACCTAAACTCAGACTCACTTGATGTTTACTCAAAGTGCCTTCCGCTACATACCACCCCAAGAACCACATTAGTTCCGGCGTAATCGGCAAATAGCGGTTAAATGCCTTATTTGTATGCGCCTGGGGTACAAGTTGCACCTCGTCACCAAGCTGCGCCAGTTCACTCGGCGTAAAGTAGTCAAAGGGTTTATAGTTACTCACCTCACGCCAACGGGCATTTTTACTCGTATCATCTTGGGCTAAACAGTTGTCCAGCTTCGAGGGCAACGTCTCGTAACTCACATTATCATTTCCGCCAATCGCATCCAGATAACTGAGGAAATCCGGTAACGTGGGACGATTCATCCCCCGTTCCCAGTGACTAATTGTAATCGGTTGCTTCACGCCAACTGTCGTCGCCACCTGCTTCTGGGATATTCCTAACCCTTGACGTTGGGTGATTAACTGTTGCCATCCGGCTGAGTCTAGCTTAACCCGTGGCTCATTCCATTGATCAGGTCGCGTCACCTTTGCCAGAACCCGTTGGCTGGCAATTTTTCGCACATCTTCCCCTTGCAGATAAAGGGATTGAGTCAATCCGGCTCGATACAATGTTTTGAGCAAATCTACTCGCGTCGGAGTTTCAGTGGGGCGCGGTAAACGCCGACTCGCTACCAACCAATCACCGGGTTTCACTTCATTGCCTTTTTTCAGGCGAACTTCTCCATCCTCATAGACAAAGACACTATGAGAAGACGTTACCTTCACCGAGCGATTGTAGCGCGTGGTGATTTTGTACATCGGTTCCTCATGGCTGTGACGAATCACGGCTTTCAGAGGGCGGAAGCGGGTGGCGTGTGTCACCGGATCAAAGGAAATCACTCGATAGCGTTCGGTGGTGCGGCGCCCTTCAATGCAATCATCAATGAACCCCCCAATAGAGACAAATTCCGTGCGTCCAGTATCATCCATAACCAGAGTGGGTTCATCTCCGGCGACACTCATAATTACGATGCGGTGGTAACGCAGATTCGAGGGATCAAATTCCTCACCTTTGATACCCAAACCCAGGGCGGTAATCAGAGACTGAATTTCTGTGTTCTTGTAAATTTTGGCATCATCGGTTTTCTCGATGTTGAGAATTTTACCCCGCAGAGGTAGAATCGCTTGAAATTGGCGATCGCGTCCTTGTTTGGCACTATTGTGAACGAAAACGCCACTGGCTAGGGCAAAGTTATGGGTATGGGGAACTTCAATATCGTAAACATCCACCCGTTTGTCTAGGCGTTCGATAGCAACAACCCGATGATTGTCTTTCCGGGATGGAGACTCCTCGCGTACCAACAGAGCTACTGATGATTCTTTCGTATCTTGCCCGGGGTGAGGGCGCAAGGATGGTGCCCCTACAGCCCCGACTGTGGGATATACCCCATTGGCTTGGACATCACGAGAAAACGCCACTTCAGATAAGCGGGTGTTGAACCCAGCCGCATCAATCTCTGCTACCCTCTGCCCTCGGCTTCGTTCTGATAGCTTGGCATTCAGGGACATCAGGAAATCCTCTGGCGTTAATAAGGCGGCGGCTTTGTAGCTACCATCTCGCAACATAAAGGGGTGATCTGGTGTACAAATCAGCGTTTCCCCATTATCCAGCGTCACCTGAATCACTTGGGCATTCGCCTTTGTGATCCGAGGGTGGATAATCCGTTCTAACCCAATCGTTCCATCATGGCGAATGGTGTAGCAAAAATGCTCTTTCCCCTTCGCCTGTTCCGCCACAATTTCTTTGAAGCTGAGAGAACGCCCATCGGCTAACGCAACTAGCGTATCGCCATCAAAACAGCCCCCTGCACTATCTCCCTCAACGATGAAGATTTCCGATTCAGCCGGATCTCTGGAACTACAATCGGCTAACTTACCCGGTAGAGGAGACGACTCTAATACAGACTTCCGCCGTACCAACTCCCGCGCCCGACGTGCGGCTTCTGCGGCTTTAAAGGCTTGGATGGCTTTCTCTAAAACAGAATCAGCGACTTGAGGACGAAATTCCAGGTACTCTGTCAACACTTCGCCCACCAGGGAATCCACGATACCTCGGACTTCGGTATTCCCCAGTTTGGTTTTAGTTTGTCCTTCAAATTCAGGATCAGGGACTTTGACAGAAATGACGCCAGTTAATCCTTCCCGAACATTCTCACCGCCCAGGTTAGCCTCATTGTCTTTCAGTTTATTCCGCTTGCGTGCGATCGCGTTCAATGTCCGAGTCAGAACTGTCTTTAATCCCTCTAAGTGAGTTCCACCGTCAATCGTGCGGATATTATTAGCAAATCCTAGCAGGTTATCGCTGTAAGCATCCACGCACCATTGCAGCGCCACTTCCACTTGCACATTATTCCGTTCACCCTGAACATAAATAATTTCTTGGTGTAGGGGTGCCTTCTCCCGGTTCATGTATGCCACATATTCCTGGATACCTCCCTCATAGTGGTAGCTGTCGATGCGTTCGGGAGAGATGCGGTGATCGGTAAACGTAATCCTCACGCCGCCATTCAAATAGGCGAGTTCTCGCAGTCGCCCTGCTACCGTACTGTAGTCAAACTCGATCCCATTGGTAAAGATTTGTGTGTCGGGTTTGAACGTCACCGACGTTCCCGTGCGATCTTCTTTACTGGGTTTGACAACCAAATCACCCATGGCAATACCGCGTTCGTAGCGCTGGGTATGAACCTTTTTCTCTCGCCAAACCGTAACATCCACCCATTCTGACAGGGCGTTGACGACAGAAACCCCAACCCCGTGCAATCCGCCCGACACTTTATACCCGCCGCCGCCAAACTTACCGCCCGCGTGCAGTACCGTCATTACGGTTTCCAATGCTGATTTGCCGGTTTTAGAATGAGTATCAGTGGGAATACCCCGTCCATCGTCGGTAACGCTAACGGAACCATCGGCGTTGAAGTCAACTTCGATATGAGTACAATAGCCAGCCAGCGCCTCATCGATCGAATTGTCTACAACCTCGTAAACTAGATGATGGAGTCCCCGTGGACCGGTAGAACCAATGTACATTCCCGGACGTCTGCGTACCGCTTCGAGACCTTCCAAGACTTGAATCTGATCGGCACTGTAGCTACTTGTCATATAAGGGATTCTCCAGTAAACGCTTTGAGCGGTTTATATGCTTTAAAATGACAAAACACTCAAAAATTCTAACACAAAAGGGTTA
>NZ_JBKHHI010000500.1:0-4381 GCF_046539235.1 Coleofasciculus sp. | reverse complement strand
TTAATTGAGAATATATCACCTTGGGTTATCCTGTAGGGGCGACCCGCTTGCACAAGTCTGTGCGATCGCGTGCCGTAGCAAAGTCTGCTAACCTCTGAACAATAGGGGTCACTCGTCGGTACTCAGGCTGAGATAATTGAACCGTCATGGTTGCTACTCCTATAATGGTTAAAGACTAGCACGGGGAAATTTTGGACGAGGGAATTCTGATGACGATTCGCGAAACCACCATTGCCAAATTGCAACAATTGCCGGAACCACTCTTACACCAAGTCAGCGACTTTATCGACTTTTTGAGGTATAAGCAACAACACAGCACAGCTACGGATAAGCCCAACAGTGATGTAAAGAAAGCATAGCTACAATGGTTTGAGTCGGTCGTTCAGCTAGAGGTTTCTCCTAATCAACCAGCCAGTAACTATCAACAACTTTTGCTGACTAAGTATCGAAAGCAGGGAGTCAGAATTCAACCCGATACGATTAATAACAAATGAAAGAAAACCATCCTTTGAGTAAAATCCCTGTCAACACCCTCTCACCTTTCTACCCCCAACCTCTCAAATAAATCCGTGAAATCAGTGTCATTCCTCTCTCACCTCTCCACCCCAATCTCTCAAATAAATCTGTGAAATCAGTGTTTTGACAAATGAAAAATGACAAACTCAGTATTAGTGCGATCGCGATTCGCCGCCATATCGGTACCCTGGTCTTAACCATAGCCGTAATTGTGCTAGGGATATTTTTCATTCTCCAGATTCAGGTCGATTTATTACCCTCGATTACCTATCCCCGTATTGGCTTACGTTTAGGGGCACCCGGTATCTCCCCAGAGGTGGCGGTTGAGGAAATTACTAAACCCTTGGAACAAGGATTAAGTGCGACGGAGGGCGTTATCCAAGTCTTCTCCCAAACTCGTGAGGGACGAATTAGTTTAGACTTGTTTTTTCAACCAGGGGGTGATATAGACCAGGCGCTAAATGATGCAACGGCGGCGTATAATCGCGCTCAATCCAATTTACCCGATATTATCGAAGAACCGCGCTTATTTAAGTTTGATCCGTCTCAATTACCCGTTTATGAATTAGCGCTGAAATCTTCATCTTTAAAGGACGTAGATTTGCGCGTCTTTGCGGATGAAGAACTTAGCCGTGAATTGAGTGTAGTTCCTGGCGTCGCCTCTGTCGATGTTTCCGGTGGGGTAAGGGAAGAGGTGCGAGTGCTGATTGATCCGAATCGTTTGCAGCGATTAGGATTAGGATTAACCGATGTCCTCAATGCCCTAGATGAACGAAATCAAGATGTAGCCGGGGGACGACTACGGGGGGAAGAGTCAGAACCCTTAACCCGAACCATGGGACGTTTCCAAGATGCGGAAGAACTGCGGAATTTGTCCATTGAAATAGACGATACAGACCCAACAAATCCTTCTCGTCGGGTCTATCTGCGCGATTTTGCTGAGGTAATTGATGGGACGGAAGATAGACGGGTATTTGTCTTTCTGAATGGAGAACCTGCGGTTAAAGTTAGCATTCAGAAGCAACCGGATGCGAATACGATTGAAGTTGTCAATGGGGTAAAAAAACGCATTGAACAGCTAAAGCAATCGGGTTTAATTACAGACGATATTGAGTTAGTGGCGACGTTAGATGAATCTATTTTTATCCAGAATTCTATTGCCAATGTGACGAGTTCGGGGTTAGTCGGAGCAACATTAGCCGCGTTTGCGGTTTTGTTGTTCTTGGGTTCATTGCGGCAAACTTTAATTATTGTCATCGCCATTCCTCTCGCCACCCTAGCCGCCGTGATTTTAATGAAATTATTTGGCTTATCCCTAAATGTGTTTAGTTTAGGGGGATTGGCGTTAGGTGTAGGGATTGTCGTGGATAATGCGATCGTTATGCTAGAAACGATCGCGGCGGGTGTGTCAGGAGATGTAGAGACGCGCCATGGCGCGTCTGAACGTCAGAGTGTAGGTGCGGGTTTAACCGATAACATTGGGGACAAAACAGATAACGTAACCAAACCCACCCTGCTTGGGAAATCAGGGAATGATTCATCGTCTAGATCGATCATTTCTCAAGCCGAACGGTGTTCCCAAGACGTAGAATCAGCGCTAATTGCGTCCACCAGTACCAACTTAGTCGCTGTTCTCCCTTTTTTACTCATTGGTGGCTTTTTCTCCCTCCTGTTTAGTGAATTAATTTTAACCATTAGCTTTGCTGTCGCCGCGTCGTTAGTGGTGGCGCTAACCGTGGTACCAATGCTTTCGTCTCGCCTATTAGCCATTCCTCGATCCAGTGGTTTAAATCGATTTTGGCTATTACAAGCCTTTAATCGTCGGTTTGAAGCTGCAACCTTGGGTTATCAAGGGTTCCTGGCGCGGGTGCTGCGGTATCGTATTTTAGTTATCGCCCTGGCTGTGTTAATTTTAGGTGGCGGAAGTTTCGCCTTAGCCAGTAAAATTCCCCAAGAAATTCTGCCCCGAATTGATACCGGACAAGCCCGGATGTTTGCCCAATTTCCACCAGGAACCACCTTGGAACAAAATCGCCAAGTGATGATGGCGGTGGATGATATTCTATTGGCGCAGCCAGAAACCGACTATGCTTTTACCACATCTGGCGGGTTTTTGTTTGGGGGAAATACCTCAGAAAACTTGTTACGGGGGACAAGTACAATTGCGCTTAAATCAGATAGTAATGTTGAGACATTTATTGGACGAGTGAATCAGGAATTGCAGACATTAAATTTAGTCCAAACTCGTCTGCGCCTAAGTCCGGGTGAAGTGCGAGGGATTATTTTAAGTAATTCACCCGTTCGTGGTGCGGATTTGGATATTGGCTTACAAGGAACCAATACGCAGCAATTAGAAGCCGCAGGGCGTCAAGTCTTAAAGGCGTTAGATGAACGAGTTACCTTAGCCCGATTTCGCCCGGATGCAGATGATCGCCAACCGGAAATTCAGATTCGTCCCGACTGGGAACGAGTCGCCCAATTGGGGTTAACTGCACAGGAAATTGGCGATACAATTCAAACCGCGATCGCCGGTTCGGTATCGACTCAGTTACAACGGGGTGATCGCTTGGTGGATGTGCGGGTACAGCTTGATCAAGCGGCGATTCAGCGCGTGTCTCAGATTAAAGAGTTACCCCTATTTACAAATAATAATCGCCAAATTTATTTAGGTGATGTGGCGGCGATTGAGCAAGGACAAGCGCCGGGTGAAATTCAGCGAATTAATCAGCGCCAGGTGTTCTTAATTGCAGGGACATTGAATGAAGGTGCAACGCTGAGTGAGGCGTTAGCGGAAACCAATGCGGTATTAGCTGAATTAGACTTACCAGAGGGCGTTTCTATCTTACCCAGTTCCGCCAGTGAAACCAATCAACAACTCCAAAATTCTCTGAAAATGCTGGGAGGATTAGCCGCGTTCATGGTGTTTGTGGTAATGGCGGTACAGTACAATTCCCTAATTGACCCCTTGGTGATTATGCTCACCGTACCCCTGGCGTTAGCTGGGGGAATTTTGGGACTCTATGTCACCCAAACCGCCATGGGTGCAACGGTTTTGGTGGGGGCGGTACTGCTGGTAGGGATTGTGGTGAATAACGCGATCGTGATGGTGGAGTTTGCCAATCAAATTTATTACCGGGAAAAGGTTGACCGCAAAACCGCCATTTTGCAAGCCGCATCGCAACGTTTACGACCGATTTTAATGACCACAATTACCACTGTTTTAGGCTTGTTTCCCCTAGCATTAGGCATTGGGCAAGGGTCAGAGTTTTTACAACCGTTAGGTGTAGTTGTATTTTCAGGATTATCACTAGCAACGGGATTAACGCTATTTATTATTCCCTGTTTCTATACATTGCTCCATGATAGTTTTGGGGATAATAATCGTAAAAAAGGAGCCAGGGTAAGAACAGGGAAAAAGAACCAGAGAACAGAAAACCGGGATAAGACTAGAGCATCAGTGTAGTAATAGTCGTTAGCCGTAGAGACGTTCCCGGGGAACGTCTCCAAACGCTATGGCAAAGGCGCGATCGCCTTGTTATTATAGAAAAAAACGAGTTCCATTCGGAGCAGGAGGTAATCTTATGGAATCAAAACCACGCACCTTTAAAGAAACAACTCTACTGTTTGTAGGGGGCGCTGGTGCTGGACTAATTATTTTTACCCTATTCGGCGGTGTATGGCACGTCACTCACTTTTGGTGGGTGATGGCAGCAACTACACTATTCTGTGGTTTATTAGCCGTAGTGTTCCGTCAAAACTTCCAGAAAATGTTAAATGCTGTGATGGATAATGCTCCTTGGATTTAAGCACAGAAGCTTCACTATTTCCTGACTCAAAACTCCTGTCAGGAGAATCGCGATCGCAC
>NZ_JBKHHI010000499.1:0-4401 GCF_046539235.1 Coleofasciculus sp. | reverse complement strand
TATAACGGGGGTAGCTAACCCGGATTTGTTATGACATTACGGTTTCCGTAATTACGGTTATGAAATTGCGCTATGGCTTACAATTCAACCCTCAACGCGCCCAGAAAATTGAACCCGTTTTAACGGGTTTTAGCTTTTAGCCCTAACTTTAGTTCAGGGCTTACTACGTTAAATTCCATGGCTTTTGCCAATCACCCAATGACGACGGAAAAAACGAGCCAGCGCTGATTCTTCTAGGGGTAAGTAAATCGGACGCCCATGGGGACAGGTGCGGGGATGGCGAGTCATTTTCCATTGATTTAATAATGTCTGCATCTGCTCTAAAGTTAAGGGTGTGCCATTGCGAATTGCACTGCGACAAGCTGTGGCAACTTGTGCGGTTTGTAAGTCTCCACCTAAACTGAGTTCTAATAGGGCATCAGCACAGTCGTCTCGCTGATGCAGTAGGGCGGGTGCGTTGCGAACAGCCCACAGTTGATCGCCAAAGGGTTCTATTTCTAACCCAATCCGTTGCAGTTGTTCGAGTTGAACTGGAGTTAAATGGTTGAGAATCACGGGCGGTTCTAGGGGAACAAGTTGCCAGCGATCGCACAGTTGTTCGTACAAGACTCGTTCATGGGCAATGTGTTGCTCAATTAACCACATTCCTGTATCATGTTCTGCCAGAATATACATGTTACGTACTTGGGCAACGGCTTTTAATTCCACTAAGCCAATATCCGAAGTATGACGCTCCTGTCTTGGTGATTCATCCAGGTGATAAACGCCCTTTTTTGCCGAGGCTGTGAGTAATTTGCCGACGCGATGGGATTGAGAGGCTGTGTCGAAATTTTCCGCCCCAATCCGCAGGGCTTGTTCAATGGCTTGGCTAATCTGTTCTTGCCAATAGGAAAGAGAATGCAGATAAATTTCGGCTTTGGCGGGATGACGATTCCAATCAATTTGACTGGGGCAAATTTGTAGGTGAATAAAACAAATTGGATAGCGATCACGTGGTAAGGTTCTCGCCATGGCGGTGAGAATCGTCTGTTCCAATTCTGGCGATCGCACTAACCGCCCATTCGTCGCCACTTTAACCCAATCTGGGCGGCGACGGTGACAGCGATCGGGTAATCCTAACACTAAATGTAGAGACGCACCATGGCGCGTCTTTAGGGTTGAGTTGTAAGTAAACTCCCTTATCTCCCCTGCACTCCCCTCCTCTGGTGTAGGAACATCTAGGGTTAATTGCTGCAAATCATGCACCCGAACCTGTTTGAGAAGTTGCGGGATGATCTGTTGAGTCGTTTGACCCGGACTAATTGTAAACCAGGAGCGATCGCTTTGCTCAACTTGCCAAGTCACCGATGGATGGCAAAGGGCTATATTCTGTATCGTGGCTTGGATTATGCGTTGTTGTTGACTCCTCGACGGTAATCCCTGACGACGCAGACGCCACTTGCCAAATAAATTCGAGACAGTCACCACCGTACCTGGCGCGATCGCAACCGCTTCTGTGTCTTCTGCTTCTCCCTGGGTATTATACGTACAGCGCCATCCCTCAAAACCTGTCAGTCGGCTGCATATCTCTAATTCGGCTAACGCTGCAATACTATGCAAGGCTTCACCGCGAAATCCCAAACTGGTAATCTTGTATAAATCATCGCGACTTTGAATTTTGCTGGTACTGTGTGCCGATGCAGCTTTTTGTAAATCTGTCAAGTCCATACCCGTGCCATTATCTGCCACGCGCACGCGCCACAAATCAAACCATACAGCCACAGCAATGCGCGTCGCCCCCGCATCCAAAGCATTTTCCACCAATTCTCGTACTACGGCGGCTAAGGAATCAATCACCTCGCCAGCCGCAATTAAGTTAACAACCTCCGTCGGTAGGGTTTGAATCGAACCTGTCATAGTTTTGAAGTAGGGGCGGGTTAAGACTCTTGCGTTTCGCTGTTGATGATAACGTTTTCTCAAAACCTGACCTGTAAACACTGATTTCACGGATTTATAGAGACGGTAGTGGTGGAAACACTGATTTCACGGATTTATAGAGACGGTAGTGGTGGGGTGTGAGAGCTTAGTCACACTGATTTCACGGATTTATAGAGACGGTAGTGGTGGAAACACTGATTTCACGGATTTATAGAGACGGTAGTGGTGGGGCTGTGATCCCAAATCCGGGTTAGCCACCCCCTTTATAATCCAGTCCGCGCAGGCGGACTTTGTTTGTGTAGCTGCGACTTCTAGTCGCCAAGGCAAAAAGGGGGGGTTTCTGATTGCACGGAGGCTTGTCTGTGTTCATCTGTATCATTTAATCGTGAGACTTCTGGAGAGTGTCATTCTGTGTAATCTGTGTTAATGGGTAACGTGACTTTAAACTTTGTACCCACACCCACTTCACTGTGAACCGCCAATTTCCCCCCATGTAAATCAACCGATTTTTTGACAATGGATAAACCTAATCCTGTTCCCTGAATATTGCCCACATTTTTAGCCCGATGAAAGGACTCGAAAAGCCGCTTTTGATCCTCTGGGGGGATACCAATTCCTTGGTCTTTAATTTCAAAAATAACCTCCTGTTCTCGACAGTGACAGTTAAACTGCACGGTAGAACCTGGCGGTGAATACTTTACCGCATTTGTCAGCAAATTAGTCAAAATATGTCGCAGGAGTTTTTCATCCATGCAAGCCTTGCTCGCCATACCTGAATTAACCCAACTGATTTTATGCTGCTTACCGATACCTAATTCAATATCTTCGACTAAATCCCTGCATAACTGGTTCAAGTTTAAAGGTTTAGGATTAAATTCCAATTTACCTGATTCCGCTTTGTTGACAATCAACACATCATCTAACAGGGTTGTCATGCGGTTCACTGAGTCTTTAATTCGATTAAAGTGTTTGAGCTTTTTCTCCTCCGCCCAGTTATGACTATACTGTTCTAGTAATTCTGTCGAGGAATAAACCGCCGTTAATGGAACCCGGAATTCATGACTTGTCATGGAAATAAAGCGAGATTTTAGTTCCGTAAGTTCTTTTTCTCGCTCTAGTGCCTGAAGCATTTCTGCTTCCAAAAGTTTACGCTGGGTCAAATCTCGACCGACATAGACGAAATTGAGTGAACCTTCTAGATCAGTTATCAGAGCCGAACAAGAAAACGCTACAGCGACGGTTTCACCCTGTTTAGTCAGGCAATTTAATTCGATGTCCTGAAATGTCGAACTATCCGGTGATAAATGACTTAAGTTATTTAAAAATTCTTGATTTTTAATGATTTTGGTTATCGGTTGTCCCACTAATTCGTCTATCTTGTATCCAAATAGAGTTTGTGCGGCACGGTTTGCCGTTTTGATGTCTCCTGAAGCTGTAGTGACTAATAGGGCATCAGCCATTGAACTGATAATTTTATCAATATAATTTTTAGAATGAGTTAGCGCACTTAATAACAGATTAGTTTCATTTGATTTTTGAATTAATTTTTGCTGTAACTTCATCCGTTCGGTGACGTCCTTAAATAAAAGGATTAAATAATTTTCATTCTCATCTTGATGGTAACAAATATGTAAATCAAAATAAAAAGAATAATCATGCGCTTGAGCTGTGTGATGCTGATAAGCTCGAACAATTCCTGCTAACTGAAAACTTATTTGCCGTCCGGCTAAAATATCCATCATCACCCCTTCCATACCCACTAATTCTGGAAAGGCTAAGCGAATATCTTCGCCTATTTTTAAATCCTGGGGAGAATCCGCAAAATTAGGAACACCGTCAGAGAATTCCTGGACGAGTAACTCCCGATTAAGGGTTAGATAATCGTAGTCGGGTGCTAATATTTTTAAGCGGGACGGCATACAGATTCTAAGCCTTTAAGATATTATCGGCAAGTTGTTCAAAAATTTCATCGACATAAGCACCTGTTTTCGCTGAGGTTTGATAAAGTCCGGCTTCGGGATTTAAGTCTTTATCCTGAATGATTTTAACCAGTTGGTTCAGTTTTTCCGGTTCGACTAAATCTGATTTATTTAAGGCAATGACAATTTTGCCTTTGGGATTAACCGATAAAAACAGGTTAACGTGTTCATCTAATCGCTCAACGGTTTCCAGCCGGCTGACATCAGCAACGACGATGACACCACTCGCCCCCTGTAAGTAACTGGGAGCAATGGATTTAAATTTAGTATGCCCTTCCAAGTCCCAGATGAGCAACTGTAAATTTACGGATTCTAGTGTTTTTCGAGAAATCTTCACACCGACGGTGGATAGATACTGATCGCTAAACTGGCGTTCGACGAAACGGCGAATTAGGCTGGTTTTGCCCACACCAAAGTCACCGACGAGACAAATTTTCTTGGATATTTTAGCCATTGGTCATTGGTCATTGGTCATTGGTCATTGGTCATTGGTCATTGGTCATTG
>NZ_JBKHHI010000498.1:0-4446 GCF_046539235.1 Coleofasciculus sp. | reverse complement strand
TTCATTCTCCGCCACATCCTCCGGTGTCCCCACCGCAATCACTTCTCCGCCTTTATCCCCACCTTCCGGACCCAAATCAATGACCCAATCACTACAACGAATCACATCTAAATTATGCTCAATCACCAACACCGAATTCCCTTTATCCACCAATCGCTGCAACACATTTAATAAATGATGCACATCATAAAACGATAACCCCGTTGTCGGTTCATCAATTAAATACAACGTCTTTCCTGTCGCCCGTCGCGATAACTCCGTCGCCAATTTTACTCGTTGCGCTTCTCCCCCGGATAAAGTAGGTGCAGGTTGTCCTAAATGTACATATCCTAACCCCACATCCACGAGAGTTTGTAAGCGATTCACCGCACGAGGGATATTCTTAAATACTTCCAGCGCCTCCTCCACTGTCATATTTAAAACATCAGCAATTGAATATCCCTTATATTTAACCTGCAACGTTTCTCGGTTATATCTGGCGCCTTTACATACCTCACATTGCACATAAACATCGGGGAGGAAATTCATTTCAATTACATTAACCCCCTGTCCGCCACAGGCTTCGCAGCGTCCCCCTTTAACGTTAAATGAAAACCGTCCAGCTTTATACCCTCTGGCTTTGGCTTCAATAGTTTCCGCAAAGAGTCCGCGAATCACATCAAATACCCCGGTATAAGTGGCGGGATTAGAACGGGGGGTTCTACCAATTGGGGATTGATCAATGACAATCGCTTTATCTATTGCATTCAATCCCTTGACCTTATCCAACTCTTTTGGAAACGGTATCTTTTGACTCAGGTGATGTTGCAACGCCGGATAAAGAAGTTCATTCACTAAGGTGGATTTCCCGGAACCGGAAACCCCAGTAATGCAAACCAACTTACCTAAAGGAATCTCCACATCGATATGTTTAAGATTATTTCGATGAGCATTTTTAAGAACCAGCGATCGCGCGTTACCTTCCCGCCGTTTTCCTGGTGTTTCAATAACCTGTCGTCCAGATAAATATGCTCCCGTTAACGAGGTTTCACTATTGAGTAATTCTGTGAAATTCCCCTGAACCACAATGTCGCCACCATGAATTCCCGCCTGAGGACCAATATCAATAATCCAATCAGCGGTGCGAATGGTTTCTTCATCATGTTCAACGACAATTAAGGTATTCCCTAAATCCCGTAATTTCTGCAATGTGGCTAATAACCGCCCATTATCTCGTTGATGTAACCCAATACTCGGTTCATCTAATACATAAAGAACCCCCGTTAATCCTGCGCCAATCTGAGTCGCTAGACGAATTCTTTGAGCTTCTCCTCCAGAAAGGGTCATCGCCGCCCGATCTAGGGTAAGATAATCTAAGCCGACATCTAAGAGAAATTGCAATCGAGCTTTAATTTCTTTAAGGGCGAGTTCGCCTATTTTTGCCTGACGGGATGAGAGTTGGAATTGGTCAATCCGTTGGCGAATTTCGCTAATAGAAACCTCAATTAAATCAGTAATCCGATACTGTCCCAGCCTTACCGCTAGGGCTTCTGGCTTTAACCGTTTTCCTTTACAGACTTCACAAGGTTGATCGACTAAATATTGCTCTAGTTTCTGCTTATAAGTATCCGAACTGGTTTCATCATATTGCTTTTGCAGGATCGGAAGTACCCCCCGATAACGGCGGTAGTCGTTATACTCTTCAATCCAAATTGGATTATCCGCCCCGTAGAGAATCACCTGTTTCTGTTCGGAATTCAGTTTCTGCCAGGGTGTTCCCAGTTCAAAGCCATAAGCTTGTCCAATATTGTAGAGTAGGGATAAGTAATAGGAATTATCTCGCTCTGACCAAGGCGCGATCGCACAGTATATCGGTTGGCTGGGTTCGGGGACAACGAGTTCTGGAGAAAAGGTGCGTAAATTGCCTAATCCGTGACAGTGAGGACAAGCGCCATAGGGGGAGTTAAAGGAAAACAGTCTAGGGGATAACTCCTCCATGACAGCGCCATGTTCGGGACAAGCAAAGTTTTCTGAAAAGACGATTTCTTGGGGGATTTGTTGTTCGGAAGACCTTGCATTTTTTTCGTCAGTACGTATATAATTTGAGTCTGGTCGGACTCCGGCTGACTCTGCCGATGTATCATTTAATACCTGGATCACCGCAATTCCACTGCTAAGCTTTAGACAAGTGGCTAGGGAGTCGGTTAAACGTTCCTGTAGTCCGGGCTTTTTAATTAGGCGGTCAATCACCACTTCAATGGTGTGGGTATAATTTTTATCCAAGTCAATCTGATCAGAAAGATTTTGGATCACGCCATCAACGCGGACGCGCACAAATCCTTCGGCGGCTAAACTGGAAAGTAGCTTCTTATGGGTGCCTTTTTTGCCTCGAACGACAGGGGCGAGGATATGGAACTTGGTGCGATCGGGGAGTTCCATGACGCGATCGCACATTTGGTCAATGGTTTGGGGGGCGATGTTGCGATCGCAGATCGGACAGTGGGGTTCTCCAGCGCGACCAAATAACAGGCGCAGGTAATCGTAAATCTCGGTAACCGTACCCACGGTAGAACGAGGATTATTGGATGTGGATTTTTGGTCAATGGAGATTGCAGGGCTTAAGCCTTCAATGGCGTCTACATCCGGTTTATCCAATTGTCCCAGGAATTGACGCGCATAGGCGCTGAGGGATTCCACATAGCGGCGTTGTCCTTCAGCGAAGATGGTATCGAAGGCGAGAGAGGATTTACCGGAACCGGAGACACCTGTGAAAACGATTAAGCGATCGCGCGGGAGATCGAGGTTAATGTTTTTCAGGTTATGTTGTCTGGCTCCCCGGATGCGGATGGTGTTTTGGCTGGGGGGTTGGTTTCCATTGAGAGATGGGGTAGGGTTGGAGGCGATCGGGGTTGGATCAGACATGAGGGCAATGGCGGGTAATAGTCCTTGATGATCTTAGCGTTGCCTCTGTCATTGGTTGTTTGGGTGGCGTTGTTCTTGCTGTTGACGGTATGTGGTGCCTCTGTAGGGGTGGGTTTCACGACTATCTTTTCGGTTGCACAAGGGATGTGACTAAACCCGCCCTGACTTTCGTAGGTTTCTAGATTTCGGATGCTCCCGTCGGGTTGTTGTTGGGGTTTTGTTCCTGGGAAGCGATGTGTTTTTTTAACGCAGAGGGGCGCAGAGGTTTACGCAGAGGGACGCAGAGGTTTTTGAGGCGATAGTAGATAAGATAATAATTTATAGTTGCGGTCAGGAAGTTTCATCATCTCATCAACCGCCTTGGGTTCAAACCCAAGGAACCAAAAGCGAAAGTCGTCTAAAGACGACTGCATTTTTAGTGTTAGTCCATTTTAATAAACAGTTTATCTTAGCCCAGAGTTTGAACCTTCAACTTAAATACGTATTGATTAGATACTCCTTTGTAATAGACTGAGATAATCAAGACTACTCAATTTAACTGAGTTATGAGTTATAGAAACATCATCACCATCGAACCGGGTAAGCGTGGCGGGAAGCCTTGTATTAGACGAATGCGGATTACCGTGTATGATGTGTTGGGCTGGTTAGCGTCGGGAATGTCTCATGCAGAAATCTTAGATGATTTCCCGGAGTTGACAGAGGAAGATATCCGAGCGTGTTTGGCATTTGCGGCTGATCGGGAACGTCGTCTTATTGCTGTGGTAGGTGAGACTTGAAGCTATTGTTTGACCAAAACCTAAGCCGTAAACTGGTGAGTAGGCTTGCAGATATTTTCCCAGATTCTAGTCATGTTCAATTTGAGGGTATGACTGAAGCTGATGATAGTGATATTTGGGAATTTGCCAAGGTTCAAGAGTTTTGTATTGCAGCCCAAAGCATTTCTGGGCAAGCCCACTGCTTATGTAAGGTTGCAGCGTATATCCACTCAACAAAGCTTGTTGCACTTAAACACTGCTCCAAGTCAATTTCATACATATTCATTTGATATTTACCGCCAGAGGAATGTAAATCAATTTTAATTGTTAGATTAGACTCCTTAAACCAAATACGCCACCATCTTTCATGAGCGTCAGGTTGCCAATGATAGGAGGGCTTAGAGCGTTTCGCCAGTTGTTCTCTGTCTGTAACTTCAACCAGTTCATTAAAAGTATACACACCCGATGCACTGCCCTCTATGTCTTCAAGATTAGCAGAACTAACAAACTCGACTTTCTTAACCCACCGTTCAATCGGACTATTAGCTAATTGGTCAGCAACTGAACTCATACCTCGCTAGTCTACCTAAAAAATTTTACTTGTTTATATTTTAATTAGCGATTATCGGGGCAGTCAAGATTGATATTTTTTAGATTGTATAACACTCCGGATAAGGATTGTGTTTGGGCTGGTGGATGATATATGGCTTATATAACTAAAAAATATCTTCATTACTCAATCCCAGTCTACGCCGCATTTCTGTGCCAGAAATTCCTCCCTCAGCGCGAC
>NZ_JBKHHI010000497.1:0-4453 GCF_046539235.1 Coleofasciculus sp. | reverse complement strand
CCCAGACTCCAAGATATGCGATATTTTTCTCAGTGCGTTAGGGAAACTTCCCGAAGGAATCGCCCGCCCCTACACTTAGACAAACCGAGAGAGAACTCAGAAAGACTTAAACTGTAATAAATAATAGAAGCACTCATCTACTGCATCACCTCTCGCTTCATCTGCTCAAGGGATAACGTCTTCCCCAATCGAAACTCTTCCCTAGCCTTTTCTATAATCTCCATAAACTCTGGATTCAAAGAAAGCGACAACGACTCTCCATCCTCATCGTTCAAAGAAACAACCGCCGCGATCGCTTTACCATGCAACGTCAATACCACCACTTCATTCCCGAAATCCTCTACATAAGCTGACAAAGGCTGGGATGCTGTTGAAAGTTCAATAGTTTTCATGAAAGTTTAACCTCCTTCCCTGCAATGATTAATAGATTGCCTTCCTTTCGACCCACAGCTAATACCCGCACGACATCCGACTCTTGAATAACAACCTCATAAAACACTCGCAAATTACCAATCCGTAACTCCCAAGGTGCAATAGGATTGGGACGAAGCAATTTACGATTGCGAGTTTCCCTCAAAGGTTCATATCCAAGCTGTTCTTCAATAGACTCAAATACTAAAGAACGCTCTCTGGCGGATAAATACCTGAGTTGCTCCTTGACTGACTCAGCAAACTCAATACCGTATGCCATAAGTTTAGCAACTCAATACTCCTATCCAAGGTCGCACAGAATCATAATTCTAAACCCTGTTGCCGATACAAGGGTAAAGCTATAGCGGGGAACTTCTCGTCAGCATCTGGAGAGATGCTTCGCTTCTGTCCTTTCGCTTCGCTCTCGACTGCGCTCAGCATGACACAAACTCAAGTTCTAACTGTGCCGAGTATATCTTTAAGGGGGAAAGACTGTGCGATCGCGTTGAGTTCTATGGATAACCTTATAATAACCTTATAGGCGCACACATTTTCCCACAATAAAGATAAGATACCCGAAAAATCCGGATAAGTCAAACTGTAACCACAGAAGCACTCATCTACTGCATTACCTCTGGCTTCATCTGCTCAAGGATAACGTCTTTCCTCTTCTGTTGCCGTTCAAAAATTCCCATAGAAGTTTTGGATAAAAGACTCCAACAATTCTTTCACCTCAACCACACCACTAACCAAACGATCATAATCTGTAGCACTAAGCAATTCCAACTCATAACACAGCAGCAGATAATACTCCACCTCAATCGCCGCATCCCGCGCCAGCCGCAGGAAGCTGAGTCTGTCCTCCGCCTCCTCGCGATCGCACCCCTGAGCAATTTTAATCGGAATCGCCGCACAAGCCAGACGAATCTGTTGAGTTAACCCCAGTAATTCCTCTTCTGGAAACCCTCTAGTCACCTGATAAACGTCAACCGTTAACTCATGAGCTTTATTCCATTCTTTCAATTTTCTGAAATCCGTCATCCTTCCAATTCTCCTTTCCTCATCAATTGGTTCAATTGTTCATCATTCATAGCGAAAAAACCATGAACAATGAACAATGAACAATCAACCCATTTATGGCACCTGCAACCCCACAAATTTATCCTCTGGGATATAACTGCGGAAAATGCCATTATCAGCAGAAACCATCACCAACTGCAGCAGATAATCCGGCTCCACCTGCAAATCTGCCCAGGGGACAGCCACCTCTAAACATTGCTTCAACGCAACTTGGGCGCGACTTTTGCGGGAATGCCATTGATAATAGTCTGCGGCTTCTTCTAACCAAGTCGAACCGGTTAACAAATTAATCCCTAAGTGGTGGTGAAACAAATAGTTCACCGGGGCAGTATCGGGAACCTCAGCTAAAGGTGCTGGACTATTATTAACCGTTCGATTCGGATAAAACCATAATAAATGCAATTCTGGGGGAATATCCTGACCAATTTTAATCCCTGCCTGAAAATCCAATCGCAGGTAAAAATTCAGGTGATCCAAACCATACCATAACCGCTGAATCAGACTGCTGCGGTGCATCGTTCCCCGTGCGCCACCCACTTCTATGCGACCTGCCTTATCCCAATCTTGCTCATCGCCAAAGCCATCAATTACTGGATGAATAAACGTTTCCGGTCGGTGATCGCCTTTCGATTCGTAGGTGTCTAGGGGTTGCTTAAGACTGGCCGGAATCGGTTCATTTAATGCCTCATAAATCCCACTTAAATGTTCTCGGAATAACTGGTCAAAAATAGCATCTTGGTTGGATGAATGACCCTCACCAAACCACCAGAACCAATCTGATCCTTCTGCTGCATACAAGGCTTCCCAGACTTCAGGATTGTTTTCCGGTGTAGCTTCGGGATGATTAGCTAAAGTCTGCCGTGCTTGGGTAAGTAAATCCCACGCCCGATTCTTAACTGGATCACCAATCCAAGTGCTAAAACTACCATCTACCCATGATCCACTATGGAGTCGATCTGCTGGAAGTGTGGCAGTGGGGGGAAACTGATCCAGAAATTCCGACACCGTGACCAATTTTATCTGAGGATGCGCCGAGAGTTTTTCATACAGTGAGGTAAGGAAAGGAATCCCGTCTTTTTGGTAGAATTCCCAGCAATTCTCTCCATCTAAGGCAATCGTTACCAGCCACGGTTGATCTAACCCAGTCTCTCCCTGCTGCTGATGGCGGCGGATGGAACGAGAAATGGCTTCTAAGTGACTGACAAAATCCGTTGACGCCTGATTGGGTTCCATTGCCCCATAAGTAAAGCCAATTAAATCCGATAAGCGGTGATCGCGAAACACAATAGCCAAGTTTCCCTGGGGTGTTTCTAAGCGATAGGGGCGATATAACAATGTGGGTTCCATTAGGGTTCCCGTTTCATCCCGGTGGAAAAAGTGCTGCACTGTCCACCCCAATACCGCCTCATCGGAACAAATCCACTTAAATCCCGCCTCAGCAATATAGGGTAGAATGGCTGGACTCACCGACTGTTCTGAGGGCCACAAGCCGCGTGGCGTCCGCCCAAATCGTTGTGCATACATCCGCCACGCTTTTTGCAGGTGACGGGGAATATCTTCTTCCCAGCGGAAGCGCTGTAGGGGTAACGTCATCTCCGGAAGCGCCACTTGCCCGGAATGAGTATCGGCGAGTAAGGGTAAAATCGGGTGAGTATAGGGCGTTGTGGTCACTTCTAGCTGACCCGCCTCCTGCATCTTACGATGTTGAGGAATAATCCGCTTGAGGATATCTCGTTGTTTAGAATAAATCCGTTGGCGATCGCTTAATGTAAAGTTTCGTCCTTTCTCTAACCAAGCGGCAATTTCTGGGTCATCCCAGAATATCGGGTCAATCCACGCCAAGTTGTGCCATGCTAGTAAATCGCTGAAATCCTGATGCGTCCAATGATCCACACACCAGATTTTTCCCTTTTCTTGCCGCATCTCGTATAACTCGGCATATCGAGGATGAGGGTCAATCAAGGTGCGGTGATTGGCATCAAAAAAATGCTCAACGATAAACTGTCGTTGATCCGGCTTGAGTTGGTCAGTCGGCGTCAGGGCTAACTCCAGATAGGGGTCAAAGGCTGTCCCCGCCATATAATCTTCCAACTGCAAAATCAGCGATGGCACCAAGTTGACCGTTTGATGTAACTTCGGATAGCGCTCTAACAATAGCACTAAATCCAAATAATCTTTCGTCCCATGCAGCCGCGCCCAAGGGAGACGGTATCGTCCATTTGAGCCGGACACGCTGCTGCGACTTTTATAGAGAGGTTGATGCTGATGCCAGATAAAGGCGACGTATAAGGGATGACTCATCGTTAACAGTAAAAGTTAAGGGTCTAGAGCTTAGGTGTGAAGAGGGGAGTTCTCTCACTTTATAACTCTTAACCCTTAACGCCAAACTAAAAACGCAGAATAATTACATTACTTGTTCAACTTCGACGATTTCCGGGATAAATTCCCGTAAGCGGCGTTCAATTCCCATTTTCAGGGTCATGGCAGAACTGGGACAAGACCCACAAGCACCTTGTAGCCGCAGTTTTACAATCGGACCGTCGATTTCAACTAAATCAACGTTACCGCCATCCGCCATCAGGTAAGGACGCAATTCATCGAGGACGGCTTCGACGTTTTCCGAGGTTAATGCCAAGGGGGGAGATAGTGTTTGAGACATAAGTCACCGAGTTTGACAGCACAACTAAGTCAATCCTAGCGTTCTTTGAGATTTTTGAATAAAACTTGGTGTATGAACCAATAATTTGTTGGACTTATCGGGATTGTCAGGATTATCGAGGTTGTAGGGGCGAGTCGCTGCATATCGCAGGTGGTGAGAGAATTAATCTATCTCGACTCGCCCTTTTCTAAAGGTACGCGGTGTCCGATAATGACTGATAAGCAGTCATGCCTTTAAATTGGGTATTAGTAGCGAGCAAGATGCTTAGTAGCGAGCAAGATGCTTAGTAGCGAGCAAGATGCT
>NZ_JBKHHI010000496.1:0-4461 GCF_046539235.1 Coleofasciculus sp. | reverse complement strand
ATACTTAGTCGGGGCGGGTTTAGTTAAATCTGGGTAAGGGTAAGAAACGATAGTCGTCAAACCCGCCCCTACCTTTGGAAAGGGCGGGTTTTGCATAAACGTTATCGTCAATAGCGACATGAAAGTCCCTAAACCCGCCCCTACAGATGCGCCATCTCCGACAAACGTAGGGGTTCTCGCATTCCTGTCCAGATGTCTCGGTTTCCGTCAACATACCCGCTACCAATGCTTCGCCCAATCCCCTGTTCCCCAATCTCTTACGCATGAACGGTCAACAATTGATCAACCTGTTTGGCGGTTTCAAAGAAGAACCTGACATTATCTTCTGGAGTTCCCGGTAAAACACCATGACCCAAATTAAAAATATGCCCTCGGTTCCCAGCTTTACGAATTGTATCCAAAATGCGATCGCGGATAAACTCCTGTGAGCCAAATAGTACCCCTGGGTCCATGTTCCCCTGAACGTTCATTTTATAGCCTAACCGCTGTCGCGCTTCTGCCATATCCACCGTCCAGTCTACGCTGATAATATCCACACCGGATTTACCCATGCGCTCTAAGATACCTGCACTCCCACTGATATATAAAATCAGCGGCGTATCTGGATGCGTAGCTTTCACTTGCTCAACCACTCGCTGCTGATAGGGTAAGGCAAAGGTATCGTAATCTTGGGGACTCAGTTGACCCGCCCAAGAATCGAACAGTTGCACAACTTGGGCACCATTATCAATTTGATAGCGCACATAAACCGCGATCGCATCAGCTATTTTCCCCAGAAACTCATGCAGCATGGCGGGTTGGGAAAATGCCATCCCTTTAATAATCGAGTAATTCTTGGAACTTTTCCCCTCAATCGCATAAGCGGCTAACGTCCAAGGCGCACCGACAAAGCCTAAGACAGCGGCTTCGTTCCCGACTTCTTGGCGCAGCGCTTGTAATATCTCCCCGACAAATGTTAATTTTTCTAACTCTAAGGGATGAAGCCCGTCAATTTGTGCTTGGGAGCGAATCGGCGGATCAATAATCGGACCCTTGCTTTCAACAATATCAAAGGGAATACCGACTCCGGGTAGAGGCGTGAGGATATCAGAAAATAGAATCACCCCATCTGGACGAAACACCTTCCAGGGTTGGAGAGAAATTTCAATAGCAATTTCGGGAATTTCCGAGCGTTCCCGGAAACTGGGATACTTATCGCGTAAATCCCGATAGGCTTTCATATATCGACCCGCCTGTCGCATCATCCACACAGGCGGACGTTCTAATTTTTCACCACGAGCGGCTCGTAATAAATAAGGAACCTGGGTTAACCCAGCCATACTAGACCTACCCTACATAAATTTTTCAGCGCACTTGTTAGCTTACCATTCCTGATTGATAATTATTTATGAAGTTTTCCAACATAAGGTTCCCTGATCCCCATCCAGTTCAACCTTGCGTCCCACAGGCAAAGCCGCGTTGACACCATCGTGACCAAAGGGCAACTCGGAGACAATGGGAATATCGAGATCAATTAAGCGATCGCGTAACACCTCTTCAACCATCCAACTTGGCACATTCTGGGGGGGATGGCAGCGGCTAAACCGTCCCAAGGCAATACCCTTAACCTTTTGTAACATGCCACTCATTCGCCACTGGGTCAACAGGCGGTCAATGCGATAAGGCGCTTCAGTCACATCCTCTAAAGCCAGAATTGCCCCATCTAGCGGCGGTAGAATCGGCGTACCCAGTACATGAGTTGCCACAGTTAGATTCCCTGGCAAAAGCCACCCCTTAACCTTACCCCCGCCCCAACCCTTCCCGGTTAAAGGTGACAGAGGGCGTCCTTCTACAGAGTCAAATAAGCGATTCAGCGACCATTCTGGTTCATTGGCTAACGTGGTTAAGACTGGACCATGAACACTGCCAATTCCCACTCCAGCTAGACTCCAGAGGAGACAGGTAATATCAGAAAACCCAATCAGCCATTTGGGAATAGGGGATTTTGGCTCAAGACTCCTTTGATCAATTTGATTGACCTGTGTACCGCTGCGCCCCTGTTCCTCAAGCAGGGCGGGTTTAGTCAAGTTATCGGTTTCTGGTGTAGCGTTATCGGTCAAACCCGCCCCTACAACCTGGGGCGATATTACTGGGGAAGTCCACGTCCATTCTTCCAGAAGACGGGCGCTACCATAGCCACCTCGAATACAAAGAATCCCCTGACAGTCTGGGTCATACCAAGCGGCGGCTAACTGCTGGCGTCGTTGGTTATCTGTACCCGCCAGGTAGCCATCCCTAGCATCCCAATTGGTTGGTAATTCAACCCGATAACCTCGGCGACGCCAAATTTCCACTCCCTGATGGAATGCGTCAACCTCTCTTAACGTACCACTCGGAGCAATTACCCGGAGCAAATCGCCTGGTTGTAAGGGACTAGGTTGATTTATGTTCACCAAATTTACCTCCCTGTAGAGACGTAGCATGCTACGTCTCTACATATCCCCATCTTCCCCATCTTCCCCATCTGCTAATACCCCCTAACTCAACCGCGCCGTGCATTCCAGAATAAACTTTTGATTAATTAAAGAATAGGGTTGAATGTCCAACGCCCTGCGAAAGGCGATAATTGCCGCTTGATAATCTGCTAACGCCATATAACACAATCCCAAACCATGCAGCGCCCCAAAATGAATGGGATTGAGTCGGATAACCTGCTGACAATCGTCCCTTGACTTTTGATACTGTTTAAGTATGTAGTAAAGAACGGCTCGTCGATTCCAAGCTTCAGCAAAATCAGGTTGCTCTCTAATAATCTGGGTCAGCAGCACTTCAGCTTGGGCTGTTTCCCCACGTTCTAATAAAATCTGTGTCCGCCCTAGCCGTTCCATTCCGGAGATGCCCTTTTGATAGAACCAGATACGCCAGAGTTCTTCGGTTGCCTGTTTGCGGACGTTTTCGTCAGGGTTTTTTAGGTTCTCCAGTAAGGAATTGATGGATGATTCACTCATATCTTGTCCTCTTAACTATTGGGTAACGGATTACTCAGATTTATCGCTACTCCCCTATTTTCCCGCCCAAATTTGAACAGAGTGCAGATTGCTGCGAGTAAAGATTCCATAAACTTTGCGGATGTACCAGTCTTATGACTGCATTTTGTAAAATGGGCAGACTGATACTGAGTTTCCTTACTTTGTTAATTTTTCGGTGGAAACATAGCTAGGAGAGTCATTCTAGCTATTTCACCACCCCAGTAAGGATGTTGAACAAACTAAAATTCAAGCAGTCAGTCCAAATCTCCCACAAGGGAATGTGTCTCCGTCGCTAGGAGGTTATATGAGTCCTTCTGTGAATCGGTCTACCGACTCACCCCAGTCTTCTGGTGAAAATCTGCCAGAAGCATCCAGTGTGCAACCGCCACACTCAGCCCCACCCAATGGCAATTCTCAAAACGTGACTAACTCATCTACTACAACGGATTCAACCAGGACAATGCCATCAGATGTCCAACGACAACAACCCATTCCTCCGCCCAGTGAACCCATGCAGTACCGAGCAATCGGGCTGATTCGGGGAAAATATATGCCCTCTCAAGAGCAATTGACAAGGGGTACTCTACTGGCAGATGACGGTACCTTAATTGATGCCGTCTTACTAGGTCGGGTGATGAGTTTGGTGAAAAACCATCTCGATTTAGCTCTATCCCATCTTTGGGTCGTTTATCCTCGCACCAGACAACAAGACGGAAATTTGCACGTCCAAATTGTCGGTGTTTGGGAACCGGAAACACTCAATCACGATCAAACGACAGCTTCAGAATCAACCGACTCGCCACCGGAAGAGTCAACCCCTGAGCCACAAACGTCTCCAGCTCATTCTCAACCTGAACCAACAGAGCAATTACCAGAAGGTTATTTTTCAATTCGGGGTCAAGTCATTTACCAGTCGCGGGAGAATGAAGACGTTATTGTCAAAATCAAGCAGTCTCCCCGCAGAGAATCAGAGAAAACCAAATTTTTCAAGCTTCAGCTCAAGGGATTGCTGGGGGAAAAGGTGATTAATCACTTTTGGGATTTGCACGTCAAACTGCATACCAATACCCTGATGATTGAGGAAGGCAATGATATTGGTATCGTTCATGCACCCAAAAGGCGATCGAATAAGTTTCGTCCACGCAAAGGGTCAAGACCGAAAAGGAGTTTTCCCCGTCGTGGTTCGGGCGAAGATCCTTCGACAACAGGAAAAAGAACCTCACCCAAGCGTTCAGAACCCTTATCCAAACCAGTTCAACGTAAGGACAAGCCAGGTACAGATAATTCCTAAGAGGGATTCCTGATTAGGACTTGACACTCCCCCTTTTAGAAAAAGGGGGATTGGAGCGAACTCACATTCCACATATCCTGAGAGAACAGCTCTAGCTGTCTTCCCAAGTTCCCAGGCACACGACGTTTACCCTTGCGGGTGTCGTGTTTTCTCCTTTTAGGC
>NZ_JBKHHI010000495.1:0-4468 GCF_046539235.1 Coleofasciculus sp. | reverse complement strand
GAATAGCGAAATTTAGTCCCTAAACCCGCCCCTACAGATTCCCTAAACCCGCCCCGACAAATAAATTTATCTATGGATTGGGATTATATTATTTTCGTTTAAACGGGGATCATTTCCTTGTTTATTACAAGCTTATTCCTTTTCTTCTGCTATCTGCCTTATAGTTTAATTGGACTAATTTAGAAGCCAAACACTAAAATGCACAGTTTTATTCCCCCAGAACGCTTCTTTCCTTATCTCACCTGGAAAGATATCCAAACTATGCCCGATAAGGAAAATGTGGTGATTATTCAACCCGTTGGCGCGATTGAACAACATGGTCATCATTTGCCCTTAGTTGTGGATTCGGCGATTGGTGTGGGGGTTATGGGTAAAGCCCTAGCTAAACTGGAACCGGATATCCCCGCTTATGCGTTGCCGAATTTATTTTATGGGAAATCGAACGAACATTGGCATTTCCCCGGTACGATTACCCTCAGCGCCCAAACCTTGCTGGCGGTGTTAATGGAGGTTGCGGATAGTATTTATCGGGCGGGATTCCGTAAATTAGTGCTGATGAATTCCCACGGGGGACAACCCCAGGTGATGGAAATTGCGGCGCGAGATATTCATCAAAAGTATGGCGATTTTCTGGTATTTCCTCTGTTTACCTGGCGGGTTCCCAATGTGGCAAAGGAGTTAATTTCAGCCAAGGAGTTGGAATTGGGAATTCATGCGGGGGATGCCGAAACAAGTTTGATGTTATCCCTATTACCGGAACAGGTGAAAATGGAACGGGCGGTGGCGGAATATCCCCAGGGGTTACCGGAAGATAGTTTATTGAGTATGGAGGGGAAGTTACCGTTTGCTTGGTTGACGCGAGAATTGAGTCAGAGTGGGACATTGGGTGATCCCACACCAGCAACGAAGGAAAAAGGCGATCGCATCCTGGAGTCTTTGGTATCCGGTTGGGTACGGGTAATCCAGGATATCTATCGGTTTCGCCAACCTCAGGGTAAATAGGGGAACGTGCGATCGCGTGAGTTAGTCTGTCCCTGAATGTTCGGTGGGGTGTTCTAAGATGCGCCCCTAATCAAGCATTAAAACAGAAGCGGAGGAATAAAAGCGAATGGAAGAACTCATAACCTTAAAGGAATTTATCCAGCAAGGCAAAATACCGGAAGCCTTGGAACTTGTTGAAGAATTAGAGGAGATGAGTAAATCCGATAAACTCAATAAAATATTTAGCTATGGCATCATTTTATTATTACATTTGATTAAAACAGCTGCCGAAAATCGCACCACTAAATCCTGGCAAGTTTCTATATTTAATTCAGTTAAGCAAATTCAACGCACGAATCGACGCCATAAAGCTAAAGGGACGTATTTAACCGAAGACGAGTTACGGGAAACCTTACAGGATGCTTATGAATCAGCGCTGATAAATGCAACCATAGAAGCGTTCGAGGGAATTTATGAGGCTGAAGAAATCGATGCCATGGTTAACCGAGAAGAAATTATTGAAATGGCAATGGATTTGATTCTAGAACGTCAATCAACTGATGAAATATCAGAATAGTAACACGAAGTCGCCACATCAAATGATGGCAAAGGGCGACCCGAGGAAATTGAGTGGACGACAGTTGTTCATTGGTGCAAGCGGGTCGCCCCTACATGATTGATACAGGTGTTTTTTATAGGGTTTGTAGTTAGGTCTTTAGTCTAAGCATTTATCGGTTCAAAACTCAACAAAATAGCGAGCGAGATGCTCACACTACAACGATTATCTATTGCCTATTGCCACCACCACTGAATTTAGTCGTCTTTAGACAACTTGAGATTTGAGCCTTGGGTTTGAACCCCAGACGGTAAGACAGCGACAGGTGTAAAATGTTAGTCATAACAAATACAAAAATCCGCGATCGCTACCTTGTCGCCAACGCCGCTAACCTCTGTAAAATCTGAAGGACAGGATATAACTCATTCTCTGATCGATATAGAGAGAACTCTGTGGAAAAGGTATATTGGGGTATCTCACCGAACAATACTTTAATGAACATAAAATGACTACCATTCGTGACTAATCCAAAACTGGGTTGCTCAGTATTGGGATTT
The DNA here is from genome assembly GCF_046539235.1 of Coleofasciculus sp. Classification (GTDB taxonomy): domain Bacteria; phylum Cyanobacteriota; class Cyanobacteriia; order Cyanobacteriales; family Coleofasciculaceae; genus Coleofasciculus. The sequence goes on along the minus strand of NZ_JBKHHI010000495.1, from coordinate 2,374 downwards.
GCCATCATGTAAAATAGGGTTTGCGCTGTTGCATCTTTTAGAGCAAATCCGGCTTGTTTTGACTCAACAACTGCAACCCATAGTTGTTGCTGTAATAGCAGGATATCAATTCGCCCCCAAACCGTTCTTTCTCTAGTCTCTATCGCTACATCTACCCGTTTTTCCCAGACTGGATGTAGCGGAGGACGGTAAAATCATGCGAGTGATAGTAGGGGCGAAAGTACCACCATTTTTACCAAATCTTCTAACATCGGATATTTGTTGAGATAGAGAAACTCTGTTTTGACCCGATCTAAAGTTTGCTTTTCTAAATCGTTGAGTTCTGATAAATTGTCCTGGGCTTCAGGGAAGAAGGTGGAATAGTCTAGAACTTGCCGAAGATTGAATTGGTTTTCAACCTGTGCCAGTGTTAGTTCATGGGCGGGGATAACTTGTGTCATTGCTGCTGTCAGTGTTATTCAAGAAAACGATTACTTTATGTAACACCTTACATACAATTGGCTGACCCTTGATTGGTGAAAGATGGTAGTTAAGGCGCACAAGCGTCTGTGCGGGCAGATTAGATTACTGTAACTCTAGAGGTGCAAGTGTTGGTGGATAAGTGAGATTTACCTGAAACGTGTGACCCGATTCAGGATTAAATAGGATAAGTGACCAAAAATAGTAACCTTTCGTGTCTGACAAGCCTAAACCGTCTCGTTCCCTTGCTGGAATTGCCTCGATTGTGGCAATTGCCACGTTGATTAGTAAAATTTTTGGCTTAGTCCGTGAACAAGCGATCGCGGCGGCGTTTGGTGTGGGTCCAGTGGTGAATGCTTATGCCTACGCCTACGTGATTCCCGGCTTTCTGTTGATCTTACTGGGTGGGATAAATGGACCGTTTCACAGCGCCTTGGTGAGTGTGTTGGCAAAACGGGATAAGTCGGAAGCCGCCCCCTTGGTGGAAACGGTTACCACTCTGGTGAGTGGGATATTATTGCTGGTGACGATTATCCTAATTCTATTTGCGCCCACCTTTATCGATATCCTCGCCCCCGGATTAGAGGAACCCGCGCGATCGCTGGCAGTTCAACAGTTGCAAATTATGGCGCCGTTGGCGCTTCTGGCGGGGTTGATTGGCATTGGTTTCGGGACGCTGAATGCTTCAAATCAATATTGGTTACCCAGTGTTAGCCCTTTATTTTCCAGTTTGGCGGTGATTGGTGGCTTAGGGATATTGGCACTTTATTCTGGGGGACAAGTTAATCAGCCTGAGTATATCCGCTTGGGTAGTATTGTTTTAGCCGTTGGTACTCTGGCGGGGGCGATTTGGCAGTGGGTGATGCAACTGATTGCCCAGTGGCGATCGGGGATGGGGCGGTTACGGTTGCGGTTTAATTGGCAGCTTCCAGGGGTGAGGCAGGTGATGCGGGTGATGGCACCAGCGACGCTATCCTCTGGGATGTTACATATTAATGTTTATACCGATCTGTTTTTCGCCTCGTTTATCCCCAATGCGGCGGCGGCGATGCGCTATTCCAATTTTATTGTGCTGACGCCTCTGGGAATTATCTCGAATATGATATTGGTGCCGATGCTGCCTGTGTTTTCTCGGTTAGCGGCGCCTGAGAATTGGGTGGAGTTGAAAGTGCGGATTCGTCAGGGATTACTGCTTACAGCTTTGACGATGTTACCGCTGACGGCTATTTTTATCTCTCTATCCGTGCCGATTGTTCGGGTGATTTATGAACGCTATGCCTTTGGTGCGGAGGCTTCCCAGATTGTCGCCCCGGTACTAATGGCGTATGGATTGGGTATGTTCTTTTATTTAGCACGAGATGTTTTAGTGCGGGTATTTTATGCGTTGGGGGATGGGGAGACGCCATTTCGGATCAGTATTGCCAATATCTTTATTAATGCCCTGCTGGATTATTTGTTGGTGAATGCGTTTGCCACACCGGGTTTAGTCTTTGCTACGATTGGCGTCAATATTATTTCTATGGGCTGGCTATTGTGGGTGCTGAATCGGCGGCTGCATGGCTTACCGTTAGGGGAATGGGGGATAGCGCTGGTGGGTTTGGCGGGGAGTAGTTTTGTGGCTGGATTGGGCAGTTGGGGAGTGAGTTGGGGCTGGCAAGAGGTTGTGGGGAGTGAGAATTTACTGCTGCAAGTTTTGCAACTGAGTTTGGCGATGTCTGTGGCGTTGGGGATTTTTGCGGTTTTGGTTGCTCGGTTGAAGTTACCGGAAGTGGATATTTTGGTGAGTCGTTTGCGTCAAAAGTTGGGGAAATGAAAAGCCCAGGTTTTATTATTGGAGGATGTAGCCACGGTGAATCAGCTTTAAGTAGGTGGGGACAATTAAAGTTAACGGTGGGGAACTCGCTTTCGCGAGAAG
>NZ_JBKHHI010000494.1:0-4473 GCF_046539235.1 Coleofasciculus sp. | reverse complement strand
GGGAGAAGGGGTTAGGGGATGAGGGTGAATCAACGTTAATAGATACAGATAAAATTAAAAACAACAATCCGATCTGGTTAATGGTGGCGTAACCATTTTAGCTATCGTAGCGCTAACCTATTTCACAAAAACGTTAATTGAATCAATTGTCAAACTCTTGGCACTGAAGCATCCGCGACAATAATCATTTTAACTTTTAATCTTAATTCCCATGAGGGGTAGAGACGTTGCATGCAACGTCTCTACATCTTCGCTTTAAAACAGCGTCAAAATGTAAAGCAGGGTAAACAGAATAATCCAGATAATATCGACAAAATGCCAATAAATTTCTGCCATTTCAATGCCAACATGCTTGGTTTCACCGTAATGTCCGGGACGACGGGAACGCCACAAGACGCCGAGAATCAGTAAAACTCCGATAGTGACGTGCAAGCCGTGGAATCCGGTCATTAAATAAAAGCAGTTAGAAAACACATTAGTAGTCAGACCATACCCCAATGTGAGATATTCATACACCTGACCGCCTAAGAAAATGACGCCCATAATCGCGGTAATGATATACCACAACCGCATCCCGGAGACATTATTCTTTTTAATCGCCACATCTCCGTTATGGATGACAAAACTACTCGAAACCAGAATAATCGTGTTAATCGCTGGGACTAAGAGTTCCACCTCAGTGCCTTCGGGGGGCCAGGTTGCGGATACGCCTCTATAGATTAAGTACGAGGCAAACATCCCGCCAAACATCAAGGATTCCGAGGCGAGGAAGACGATTAGCCCCAAAACCCGATAATCGGGATGTTCCTCATGTGCAGCCACAGTTACCTCAGCTGAGGGTTCTGAATTAGGCGAGACTTGATATTCGTCAATGGTTGAACCTTGCATAATTTTTTTCCCTATCGCTATATACAACAAGTGATGAACATTAAGTCGGGGCGGGTTTAGTTACATCTGGGTAAACGGGAAACGATAACGGTAAAACCCGCCCCTACAACCTGCAAAATTTACTTCGCTTCTACAACGGGTTCACCCGATGTCGGCGCACTGGGATTGAGTCCTTTACCATTGCGACCATTCATGCCATAAGCATAAGGACCATGGCTCAAAACTGGCAGAACTTCCCAATTTTCAATCGCAGGTGGCGAACTGGTTGTCCATTCCAGGCTCAAGGCATCCCAGGGATTATCACCCACCTTGGGTCCATACATCCAGCTCCAGATTAGATTAATCGCGAAGGGAACCACCGAGAACCCCAATAGAATTGCACCGAAGGTACAAAGCTGATTAATTGCCGTGAATTGGGGGTCATACATGGCTACCCGTCGGGGCATTCCTTGTAAACCCAATTCATGCATGGGGAGAAAGGTGAGATTCGCACCAATAAAGGTGAGAATAAAGTGAACTCGCCCCCAGGTTTCGTTGTACATGCGACCCGTAATTTTGGGGAACCAGTGATACATGCCGGCATAAAGACCAAACACGGAACCGCCAAAGAGAACATAGTGGAAGTGCGCCACAATGTAGTAGGTATCGTGGACATGAATGTCAAAGGGTGCGGTTCCCAGGGTAACCCCACTGAGTCCGCCCAAGACAAACATGCCTAATAAACCGATCGCAAACAGCATTGCCGAGGTGTAGCGGATTTTCCCCTGCCAGAGTGTAGCCACCCAGCTAAAGATTTTCACCCCTGTCGGCACAGCCACAATCAGCGTGGAGATGGTAAAGAACATCCGCATCCAAGGGGGGGTGCCACTGGTAAACATGTGGTGTACCCAAACGAATAGACCGACGATACAGATGGCTAGGGATGAATACGCGATCGCTTTATAGCCAAAGATTGGCTTACGGGCGTGGACGGGTATCACTTCTGACATAATCCCGAAAATCGGCAGAATCATCAGATACACCGCCGGGTGGGAATAGAACCAGAACAGGTGCTGGTACACCACCACATTTCCCCCAGCATCGGGGCGGAAGAAGCTGGTGCCAAAGTTGATATCAAATAACAGCAGGGTTAAGCCTGCGGCTAGCACTGGTGTGGAAAACAGGGCTAATAGGGATGTGGCTAAAATCGCCCAACAAAACAACGGCATCTGATCCCAGCGCATACTGGGGACGCGCATTTTAAAGATGGTGATGATAAAGTTCACCGAACCCAAAATTGAGGAGGTTCCCACCAAGATAATGCTGAGAATCCACATTGATTGAGCGGTATTGGCAGTAATCAGGCTCAAGGGGGGGTAGGATGTCCAACCCGATTGAGCACCGCCGAAAAAGAAACTGCCTAACAGCAAGGCACCGGCTGGAGGAACCAGCCAAAACGCGATCGCATTCAGTTTCGGGAATGCCATATCTCTGGCACCAATCATCAACGGGATCAGGTAGTTGCCAAACCCACCGATTGCAGCCGGAACGACCCAGAAAAAGATCATGATCGTGCCGTGATTGGTCAAGAAAGCATTATAAAGATTGGGATCAAGTAAATCTGAATCAGGGGTATACAGTTCGGCTCGCATGGCGACTGCCATTAATCCCCCGATCAAATAAAACACGAACGAGGTAACTAGGTATTGAATCCCAATGACCTTATGGTCAACGTTGAACGTGAAATAGTCATACCACTTCCATGCCGTGGGATGGGAACTGTGGGAAGTGGCTTGAGATTGAGGTGCAGTTTCGGTTTGGGTCATCAGAATTTTTTGTGACAACGAAAGCAACCTGTCCAGATGGACAAATTTTATGTGATCTGCTTCTATTTAGGATTCATGCATTGAGTGTAACTGGGTTAACGTTTTTTCATCAACGCCCAGCTTATTTGCATAAGGTTCCAAAAACTCGGACTCGGATAAATCAGCCGGATTCACCGCCACGGTTTGATTCGGGTTTTGCTGATGTGCCATCTGATGTTCCTCGAACCAAGCGTCATACTCCTCTTGGGTATGAACAATAAGCTGGGTTCGCATCGCGCCGTGGTAACCCCCACATAGTTCAGCGCAAACTATAGGATAGGTTCCAGGTTTTGTGGCAACAAACCGCAGTTCCGTTTCTTGACCAGGAATCGCATCTTGTTTGAGGCGGAACTGAGGCACCCAGAAGGAGTGAATCACATCTTGGGCGGAGATGTTCAGTTGCACGTCTTTGCCAACGGGAACATGTAATTCACCAGCAACAACGCCACTATCGGCATAGTTAAAGATCCAAGCGAACTGTAAACCGGTGACATTCACCACCAAGTCAGCCCCTTGTCCTTGCCGTTTAGGTGCCGCGCCAAAGCCGTATTTAGCCCCCTTGGGTGCTGCTGCTTCATCGGACTCCATCCCCTCCGCATCAGCCACTAAGGGTGCTGCCATGGCACTTCCGGGCATACTCGCCATTTGAGCGGGGGTATCAGCTTTAACAAAGTTGGGTTCAAAACCGCCCATGTCTCGATACACTTCGACGCTGTAGATCCCGAGTCCAATGACGATAATGGCAGGAATGGCTGTCCAAAAGGCTTCTAAGGGCAAATTACCGATGATGGGTTCAGCATCCGTATCATCCCCCTCGCGTCGCCGAAATCGAATCATGGCAATCACAATAGCGCCTTCGACGACCAAAAATAGGGCGGTGCCGATAGTCATCATCACGTTAAAAAAGTCATCGACTAACGGCGCTTGTTCTGATGCCTGTTCTGGCATCAAGCCGTGGTTTTGACCAACCCACAAACTGACCAGGGTGATAACAATACCGGCGGTCAGCGTGATAATGGTACTTGGTACTTTTTCTGTTTCCATAGCTTATCTCCTTGGCAGCAGCGGCTCTCCACCCAGATTCGGTGAAGTCGCTGCCTGATTCTAGCTTGACTAGATCGATCCTAATTCACATTTCTTTATAGCGCTTGTTTGCAGAAGGCAAGGGATTCCGGTGCGGGGGTGCAGGGGTGCGAAAATTCTGGAAGAGAAATGTTTAGATGTCGGGGCGGGTTTAGGCACAATTGTCGGGGCGGGTTTAGGGATAATTGTCGGGGCGGGTTTAGGGATAATTGTCAGCTATTCACCGATAACTGTCGAACAAAACCCGCCCTTTCTTACCGATAAGGAAACAACTCCCCCAGCGCAAGGCAATCAATTAATCCAAAACCGGATAATAAAACCGATTAGATTCCTAACCGCGATCGCACTATTTTATCCTCCCGTAGCTATATTCCCCACGGTAACTTTTACCTGTGGCAAACTCCCCTAGTGGGATTACATGTTCAGGACTGACGCAGACACACCACGGATGGGGGTAAAGGTGCGTTACGCTACGCTAACACACCCGACAAATAGCCCTAATTATGATGTCCGGCACGCGATCGCAAACAACTCGCCTGAGCCTAGGACGAAGTCAGGACAAGGATTTCGCACTTCTTGACACCTATTAACCTGAATATTGCTTTATAGCACTAAAGTGCTAACTACGAACCTGAATATCGCTCAGCTATGCGTTTAT
>NZ_JBKHHI010000493.1:0-4479 GCF_046539235.1 Coleofasciculus sp. | reverse complement strand
ACAAATGACAAATGACAAATGACAAATGACAAATGACAAATGACAATCTTCACCGTTCACGTTAATTATGTCCACCTACTTAGGGTCAAATGTCCAGCAATCCATACCGTTCCTGAAGTTGCAGCAATTTTAGTCGGGCTTCCCCTGCATTATCGGCTAAATCAGCAAACTCTAAAAACCGTTTCAACTCTTTTTTGAGCAAATTCCGTTCTACCTCGAAGGTTTGTCGTCCTAAATCTGGAGGGAGAACAATCATATCAAATAAAGTTGCCCGTTCCTTATCAGGATGCGGGCGCAAAATCCGCCCCCGCCGTTGAATAAACTGGCGGGGATTTCCACTACTAGCAAGAATAACAGCGGTTTGAATCGCTGGAATATCTACCCCTTCATCAAGACAGCGAATCGCCACCAATCCTTGTAATTTTCCGGTTTCAAATTGACGACGTAATTCCTCTCGTTCGGCTAAAGGCGTGTCTGCTGTATAGGTGTTAATCCGATATCCAAGTTCACTTCCTAATAACCGGGTTACGGCTGCTAATTGACGAGTGGTTTCCTGACTTACACTGCCTTCCACTGAACCATCTCCACAATAAAACAACGTGTGATAGGTCTCTAATCGTTCTGCCATTAACTGTTGCAATGCGGTTAACTTGTTAGCCGCTGACCCAATTAAACGAGCGCGTTGCATTAATAAGGCAGTTACAGTATCATTATTCTGGATATCGACACCTTCATTATTCATTAGCGCCCAGCCAATGCGTTTAGTAAATTTGGCATAGGCGATAGATTCAGTTTCGGTTAATTCCACTAAGATTGGATAGTAGAGATAGTGAACTAATGCCCCTTGGTGAATCGCATCCGCTAAAGTCAGTTCAGGTTGCAAAACTGAGCCAAAATAGTTGAATAAGCCGTGGGTTCCTTCCTCATCAAAATAGCGTTCTGGTGTCGCGGATAGGGCAAGACGTAAGCCAATATTGCGTGGTAAACTCTCTTCTAAGCGTCGAGACCCTAGGTTATGGGCTTCATCACCAACAATTAAGGTTTTGGGGGGAAAGTATTTAAGTTGAGATTGTAACCCCTCTGTGATCAATGTGGCGTTGGTGGTGATAATTGTCAGAAAAGATTGATTGCCCGATTGTAAGTTATAAAGGGCAGTAGACAGTTGATTTTGCCAATGGCGGACACTTTCAAACGCCAGAATCGGTTCTAAATTAAACGTCTGACATTCTCGCGCCCATTGGGTAACTAGATGACGATAGGGACAAACAACCAGTAAGACTTGTAAGCCGATTTGGTGATAGAGTTGGGTTGCGATCGCGAGGGCGGTAATTGTCTTGCCACTCCCTGTCGCCATCTTCAGCGTACCGCGTCCCTGATTGCTAAACCAGTTGGTTATCGCTTGTTGCTGGTAGGAACGCAGGTACAGTGATGGGGGTATCCGGGGACAACCTGGTGATATCATGTAAGATATTATATTAGTAGTAAAACCTGCCCCTACACAAGATTCAAGACGTAGCATGCTACGTCTCTACAACGTCCCAAGCCTTTCCACGATACCCAAAATTAAATAATTCTGGATGCAGAATTTCTGCCAAAATTTCTAAGGAATCAACTAATCGGGGTCCGGGACGATTAAAATAAGCATTGCCATCGGTAATATACACTTTCTGATTCCGTACCGCCTGTAACTCTGACCATTCGGGACGCTGAGTTAACTGCTGGGTTTCCTGATGGGTTCGCTCTAAATCAAAACCACAGGGCATAATAATCATCACTTGGGGGTCTGTTTTCAGCAGCGCATCCCATTCCAAGTACGGCGAATGCTTACCCAAGGCGGCAAATAAATGATGACCCCCAGCCATATCAACTAATTCGGGAATCCAGTTACCACTCGCCATTAACGGATCAGTCCATTCAATCGCGGCGACTGTGGGTTGATTGGTTAGGGATAGGTTCTGTGTTTTTTGCTCAATCGCGTCCACACGAGACTGGAGTTGATTCAGTAAGGGTTGCGCGTCTACGCCTAATGTAGCCGCTACTCGTTCAATATCTGCCCACACCTCGCTTAATTGATTCGGCTGCAAGGAAATCACTTGCGGCTGACTACGGGTGAGTTCAGCCACCGCTTTCTCCACCTCTGGAAAATTGACCGCACAGATATCACATTGATCTTGAGTAACAATATGGGTGGGTTGTAACTGTTCCAGGGTATCGGTTTTAATTTGGTAGATGCTCAGGGCGTCCTTGACTAAGCGACGCACATCCCGGTCAATTTGGGCGCTGGGTTTTTCTGCATCCAGTCGCGCCTCGGTACAAATGGGGCGGTTTTGGATGTCGGGAGGATAGTCGCATTCGTGCGATCGCCCAACAATTGCATCGGTTAAGCCTAAAGCGGCGACAATCTCAGTAGCGCTAGGGAGTAGGGAGACTATTTTTAGGTCAGAGGTTGGCATGATGGAGTGAAGATTATATTTTTTCAACGCAGAGGAACGCAGAGGGGTACGCAGAGGGGCGCAGAGGATTTGAGCGGATTTGAGTGAAAATTTTGTAGAATTCGAGAAACGATCAGTTATTACCTGACAAGTTTGCTTTAGGGGGTAAAAGCATTCACTCGAAATTTATGACGTTGGATTTGTTAATCTAACCGGATTTTTGTGCTAAAACGGGTACTATTATCCGATGCCAACGTAATGGTGATTTAGTTCTAATATGAAAGCATTACTCGTCTATCCTCTCTTTCCCAAGACATTCTGGTCTTATGAAAAAATATTAGAATTAGTCGATCGCAAAGTTTTACTGCCTCCGTTAGGGTTGGTCACTGTTGCGGCTATTTTACCACAGACGTGGGAATTTAAACTGGTGGATCGCAATATCCGAGCCGTCACCGAAGCGGAATGGGAATGGGCGGACGTTGTGATTCTCTCGGCGATGATTGTCCAAAAAGGGGATTTACTGGCACAAATCCGGGAAGCCAAACGGCGAGGGAAACGGGTGGCTTGTGGGGGTCCTTTCCCCACCTCTGTTCCCGATGGGGTGCAGGAGGCGGGGGCTGATTACCTGATCTTAGACGAAGGCGAAATTACATTACCCCTGTTTGTCGAGGCGATTCAACGGGGAGATGAGACAGGCATATTCCGTTCCCATGGGGAAAAACCGGATGTGACAACCACGCCAATTCCTCGGTTTGATTTATTGGAATTTGACGCTTATGATTCAATGTCGGTGCAATTCTCGCGCGGTTGTCCGTTTCAATGTGAATTTTGCGATATTATTGTCCTTTATGGACGCAAGCCCCGGACGAAAACACCCGCCCAGTTATTGGCAGAATTAGACTATCTCTATGAACTGGGATGGCGGCGGGGTGTGTTTATGGTTGATGATAACTTCATTGGCAATAAGCGGAATGTCAAGTTATTGCTCAAAGAATTAAAAGTTTGGCAAGAAGCACACCAGTATCCTTTCCGATTTAATACCGAAGCCTCTGTTGACTTGGCGCAAGACCCCGAACTGATGCAATTAATGGTCGAGTGCTATTTTGATGCCGTGTTTCTGGGCATTGAAACACCCGATGAGGATAGTTTGCAGTTGACCAAAAAATTCCAAAATACCCGCAGTTCGTTGGCTGAATCAGTGGATATTATTACTGAGGCAGGATTACGGGTGATTGCTGGTTTTATTGTCGGTTTTGATGGGGAGAAATCGGGTGCGGGTTCGCGGATTGTCCGGTTTGCTGAACAGACAGGAATTCCGACTACAACCTTTGCCATGTTGCAAGCTTTACCGAATACAGCATTGTGGCATCGGTTAGATAAGGAGGGGCGACTCCGGGGCAAAGATGGCAATATTAATCAGACTACGTTAATGAATTTTATCCCCACTCGCCCTTTAGAAGAAATTGCCCGGGAATATGTCGAGGCGTTTTGGCAATTATATGAGCCGGAGCAATATTTAGATCGGGTGTATCGGTATTTCCTGAAACTCGGAGAACCCAAGTGTAAACCACCGTTTAAATTGCCGAGTTGGGTAGATTTAAAGGCAGTGGCAATTGTGTGTTGGCGACAGGGGCTGAAACGGAAAACACGCTGGAAGTTTTGGCATCATTTATTTAGTATGATTCGACGCAATCCAGCGGTTTGGGAGCATTATTTAATTGTTTGCGCTCACAACGAGCATTTTATGGAATATCGTCATATTGTCCGGGATCAAATTGAGGGGCAGTTGGCGGAGTTTTTGGCACGAGAGGAGAAGTTAAAAGCCTCTACAGAGAATCAGAAAACTCAGGTGACTGTATAACGTGATTCCAGTTACCCTCCTACTGGTTTGGCATAGCTAAGGGAGCGGCGCCAGAATAAAGTACCAGTAGGACATGGTAAGCTGTTCGGCATTTAAACCTTACTGTCAAGAATGGCAAAATCCTTGCCGTAGTAGTGCGAGCATCTTGCTCGCTACCCAAAAGCATCTTGCTCGCTACCCAAAAGC
>NZ_JBKHHI010000492.1:0-4493 GCF_046539235.1 Coleofasciculus sp. | reverse complement strand
TGGGGAAAAAGGGGGTAAAATTCTCAGGGGTAATGTGAGGTAAACCCGTGATGATAAAGATCATCAGCGAGAGTAGGGTAATGGAAACGATAATTAGGTTGGTTAGGTTAGAACGGCGAATTCCCCCTAAGACAATTAGCGTCAAGATAACTACTGTAACCAGCGCCATGGGAACTAACCATTGAGTCGCATCCAGACGCAACGCATTTAACAAATAACCCGCCAACCCCAAAGCCGCCGTCGCCGCTGATGCTGTTTTCGCCAAGAGGAACATCCAACCCGCCGTAAAGCCCAGCCAAGGGGTAAGATAGCGATACCCATATTCATAAGTTCCGCCACTAACGGAATGATTTGCCGCGAGTTGGGCGCTACTTAACCCATTACAGGCGGCGAGTAAAGCTGCGATCGCAACAGCTAAGATTACCGATGTTCCAGCGACTCCGGCGGCGATACCAATACTGACAAATACCCCGGTTCCCACCATCGAACCCAGTCCGACGAGGATAGCACCCCGAACATCCAATTCTCGTTTCAGCGAGGGTGGCGGGTTGGATTTTGGCATACAGATACTTCCCTGAGTAATCATTATGCTGCTTATCGTACCAAGTCTAATAGAGTAGAATTTATGTCGAGTGATCTACGATACAGGCAAAAATAAATTGAGGGAATCTTGGCTCAATGGCACTGTTGTAGAGACGCGCCATGGCGCGTCTCTACATAAATGATGCGTCCTAACCGCTCTTTTTCCGACTGGATTCAGGCTATGATAGCGCGGCGAAAATCGCTTTGTTGCGATCGCAGTAAAGTAATCCAGTCCATGATCCGTTTGCAGGTAATTATTTTCTAACTATTGTCTCTCGGTTCCAGTAGCTTTATCCTATTCTGATCATCAAACTTTTCCTTTTCATTGTTATCAATAGTTTCTAAAGTCGCTTCCTGTTCCTTTAACGACTCAACATTGTTGCTCAACTCCACTGTGTTTCTAGATACTCGATTGAACGATAACCAAACGACAGCAGTCGTGAAACTGGCTCCTATAATCACCGCTAATGGTAAAATAACACCACTGTCAGTCATCGAAACTAATGGAATGCAAATCCCTAGCATTCCCGTGGCAAATCCCCAAATAATGGCAGTAGCGGCAAGTTTAAAGCCTGCTCCTTGTGTTTGACGTATCATAAGTTAACTCAAGTTATCAGACAATCACTATCTCCTCTGTCACAATGCGATAGTGTTCATTTCCCGCCCAAAACAATGGAGTAAATTTTCCAGCTTGGGGTCAGTCAAATCATTAACCACCAACTCCGCCCCCGCCGCCATTAACGCCTGTGGTTCATGAGTCGTCGCCACACCAATCGTTAAAATTCCCGCACCGACGGCGGAACGAACACCAGTTAAGGAATCTTCAAACGCCACGGCGGAAACCGGGGATACACCCAATAATTCTAACCCCACCTGATAAGGTATGGGATCAGGTTTACCCTTTTCCAGTTCCTCCGCTAAAACAACGGTGGTAAAGTGCTTATCTAAACCGAGAACTTGCAACATAAATTGGGCATTATCTTTCGGTGCATTTGTCACCACCGCCTGCTTCAGTTGCTTTTGATTTGCCCAATCTAACACCTCTAGCAATCCGCCTAAAGGTTTCAATTGTTGAGCAGCACGTTTCCGATATTCTGATTCTTTATAATCCCCTAACAGTTTTCCTGCTTCTAGAGACAGATGGGGTAATAAATCCTTGACAATCGCCGCATTGAGACGACCGCTAAAATGAGTTTGGTAGAAGGCGTGATCAAACTCTAAGCCATACTCGCGCAAGATATCTTGCCACGTCTGAAAATGGATAGAGTCAGTATCCGCTAAGGTGCCGTCTAAATCAAATAATAATGCCTGAAGCATAATCGATGGGGTGATAGCTGTTGCACTCCAGTCTACCGTTTAGTAACGAAATATGACAAGAACGACTCAGTTTCCGGTTAAGACTGACGTATCGTAATAAAAGGTGGGGTTTATCAAGATGGGTTTAGCCACTTTCTGCGTGGGTATCACCGATTACATTTCAACCAAACCCCTGCTTATCCCAAATCAGTATCACTGCGCCAAAGCTTTGATTTCTGCCAGTATTATTCACAATGAGTGATATGATTCAATCTCAACTCACACCGCCAAAAGTATCCTACAGGATTGAATGGAAAAAACTGCCTGATGATTTTCACTTACCCGATGAACCTGTGGAGAATATTTATCATCCCTTACTCGCATCAGCACTGCGAGAGATTCTAGAAATCGCTGGCTTTATCACCTCCTCCATGCTATTCGCCTCCAACTTTGCTATTTGTGCCACGGTGGACGGAAAAATAGTGGTCAAAGCACCAGACTGGTTTTATGTTCCCAATGTGTTACCTATCGCGCCAGAAGTCATTCGTCGCAGTTATACCCCTCATGCAGAGGGAGATATTCCAGCCATTGTTATGGGGTTTCTCTCTGAGACTGAACAGGGAGAATACTCAGCGAAATCGACTTATCCCTATGGAAAATGGTATTTTTATGAGCGGATTTTGCAAGTCCCAATTTATGTTATTTTTAACCCCAATGATGACACATTAGAAGTCCATGACTTAGTAGCCGGACATTATGAACTGCGACAACCCGATGCCAATGGACGCTACTGGATTGCCGCAATGGGTTTATATTTGGGAGTTTGGTACGGCACTAAGGCGGAAATAACCTGCTATTGGTTACGGTGGTGGGACGAATCAGGGACTCTTTTACCTTGGGGAGTTGAGCGAGTGGAACAAAGTTTACAGGAAGGAGTACAACAAGGAAGAATGCAGGAAAAGTTAGCGATGATTAACCGTTTATTGATTCGCCGAATTGGTGAAATTACTCCGGATGTGCAATCCCGAATTAATGGTTTATCGGCAACAGCTTTAGATGAATTAAGTGAGGCTTTATTGGATTTTACAGATATGACGGATTTAGTCAATTGGATTGAGCCGTATTAATGTTGAAGCCACCCCCTTTTGAGGAGGCGATTGAAATCGCTGCTACACAAACTGACATGATAGAACGTAACTTAGCAAGTAGTCGGACAAAAGAAAACGGTACTGTATTAAGTTTTGCTAATTACCCTCAAACCCTTACTGTTCCCTGTTCCCTGTTCCCTGTTCTTTGACGATAATTAAGTCCAATTAAGTCTTTAAAATAAATAGATGTTGGTTCTTTTAATGCTGAACTATAGTCTTTATGGAGTTGAGGAGTAACTGAGGTACTATCGCTAAAAAATAGGGAATCTCCGAGGACGGAAATAGACTTCTGATTAAGGGATTGAATTAAATCCTGTGACCTGATACCTTTTTGATTATAAATTTGATTTAAAGTGACATTATCTTCTGCCAAAATTGCTTGAAATGCCATTCGTTCATCCTGACTAAGCTGTTGGGTGAATTCTATCAAATTTTGCCATTCTCGTGGTAAAATTACGGATAAATTAAGTTCAAGTATGGGTAAGACTGTTTCAGTTGCTGTTAACTTCTGTACTCCTAGGGTTTGCATTTGCTGTTGCAGAGCGACATAATCGGATTCTAACTGTTGTTTAAGCTGATCTAATCGCGTCAAATCTTGATTGACTTGCTTTTGTTGTTGCTGTTTTTCGGTAAGTTGTTGCTGCATTTGTTCCAATTCTGATTTGAGCGGAGTGAGATTTTCCTGCATTCGCTGTTGCTGTATTCGTAAGGACAAAAAAGCTTGATTCAGTTGCTCTAAACGTTGCTTTAAGGCTTGAATTTGGGTATGTAAGTCGTAAGCTTCGCCGCCTAAGTCTTGCTTACGGTGTTCCAGTTCGGCTAAGTCTTGACTAAGATGTTCGTGTTGATGCAGTTTATCGGCTATTTCAGTTTGAAGCTGTTCGAGTTCAGCATGTAAGTGATTTAAGCGAGTTTCCGCTGGCTGGATTTGGGCAGTTTTTGCCCAAAGGGATTGATTCAGTTCGCTTTGGTGTTTCTCTATCTGCTGAATTTGCGATCGCAGAATACTCACTTCCTCTAGGTGTTCCTGCTTGTGCTGTTGAATTTCACGGATTTCTTGATACAGGCTATTGCGTTGGTTATGCAGTTCAGACACGCGATTCAGAAGCTGATTTCGTTCAGTTTGTAATGCATTAATACTGGCTTCGAGTTGATGTTGTGTTTCCCTTCCCTGGATGAGTGATTCATACAGCAGGCTTTCTGCTTCCTCAAATTCTTGGATTTGATTGAGTAAAGCGTTTTTGCGCTGTTTTTCTGCTTGGAGGCGTCGCCTATCCACTACAGTAACGCCAGCATAACTTGCCACAACGGTAACGACTCCATTAACCAAGGCTTTGTTGGGGTTAACGAACAATCCCACACCCACACTGACTGTAAAAGCAACTGTACCAAGAAGCATTTGATTAACAAGTTGGTTCATTGGTCATTGGTCATTGGTCATTGGTCATTGGTCATTGGTCATTGGTC
>NZ_JBKHHI010000491.1:0-4579 GCF_046539235.1 Coleofasciculus sp. | reverse complement strand
AAACGGTGGGTTTCCTTTCCATCCGGTTGCGTTACCGTAATGCGACGCGCATCAAACCCTTCCCCTTGGTCGCGAGTTTCGTGATCTAACGCTTCCAGATTCTTAAACCGCCGCGCTAAATCCGATAGTTTAATTTCAAACCCCGTGACATTTTCATCCGTCCATGACTCCGCCGGCTTATCGGCGACAATCATTACCAAAGCTGCTAACCACTCCCTGTCTGTCTTCTCCTCATCCACCGCCGCTTGGGTAAAACTTCGCAACGTTCGCTCGACACATTTCCCCACCAAAGGACGCGATCGCACCCGCAATTCTTCCCGCAGTTTTTGTTCCCGACTACTGACCCCAAAGGCATTGTGCAGCAAGCGTTGACATTCACTCAACAAACCTTCGTAAGCCGTATTAATCTCCCGTAGTACCTGCACCAGTTGCGAACGCAGGCTTTTGGCAATTGTCCCATCATCCCCGGCTTCCGTCTTGACCCTGAGCGACTTGTACCGAGCGAAGTCGAGGTAAGTCGAAGGGTCAATCGGGGGTAAATTAAAGGACCTGGGTAACTGATTAAACAACAACTCATCCGGTTCAGTTGTCTCCTTGAGTGCAGTCAAAACCCTCTGCGCTTCCTGACTAATTCGCTTGGTTTGCTTGGTATAAGCCGGAAGCCGATTAACAAATTGATATAAAGGAGTCACAACCGTTAACAACGTAGCATTCCGGATTTTCCCTTTCTTAAGCTTCGATTGACGTAAAATCGCTTCGAGTTCCTTAAAGACTTGCGATCGCAACCCCACCACTTCAAAATACTTCACTGCGTACCGTGAGGGATCTTTGACCAATAACTCAAAATGTTCTGAACCCAAAATCGGAATATACGTCCCATCTCGATAAACCCCCAGATCATCAACATGGTGTAGCAAAACCGCCGCTAACATCACCGGAATCGCCCCAGGTTTGATACCGTAGGGTGCAGCCGCTAAACGCTGATAAATTTGGTCAAGGCTTTTGGGTTTCTCCTTAGCGGATAAACAAAACTCCTCAATCGCTTGCCAAAAGGAACCCACTTTAGACCCTTCCGAGGGTGGGTAAAAGTCCCACTCCCCCTCCTCTTGGCGGTGAATACCTGTTTCCCCTAACAGAGAATAGTACATACTCACTTCCGGACCATAGCCTTCTAGTCCTAACCTTTCCTGACTCCCCCGTTCAACCATTGCTGTAATCAGTTCCCGTCTGGCTTTTGCGCCTTGGGAGGTGAGATCCCGACGGTTAATCAATTCATTCCACAGAATCGGACTTTGATCATAGACGCGATCGCACAGGTCGGACAGCTTGGCATTAAAATCCGTAATATGACCAATCCGTTCTGCTTCCCCCTGTACCCAACATGGCTGGTCATTCCCAGTCATCTCAAACGCTTGCGCCAGGGTTTCATCCAAAAGCTGTTCGGCTTGAACCACCCGAAAGCGCACTTCTTTGCGGGCTACTCCATCCGATTGTAATTCTGATGCTGTATCTTGAATCGCTTTCAAAGCTGCATATTCCCGGCTACGTAAGCGAAGAACATCTAGTTTTGCTGCACCCAGTAAAACCAAAGGTTTGCCATCGTCAGTCACGGCGGGAACCTGAGCATGTAGAGACGCGCCATGGCGCGTCTCTACATCATCCACCCAATATCCCACATAACCATCCGCATCAGCACTGTCGCAGCAGAGTTGCGTTAAATCCGATGTGCTATCCAGATAATGCCGTTCAAAATAGCGTAATGTCCCTGTTTTATAACTGTGCCGTTGTACCACAATTGGTGGCAATGAACGCAGAGATGATAGCAAATTGACCAAAGAAGAACGGTCTTTTTCCAAATACTCCGACAGGGCTTGATCGACATTAAAATCAGACCCCTGCCAAATTCGCAGTTCATCCATGGTGCGACGATGGGTAATTACTCCCCTTCGCAAAAGACCCTCAATAACGGTTTCCCAATAGGCAATTTGATCCTGGTTATTGGGAAAGTCACACATTGCCAACGTGACTAACCGCTTTGTCGCCCGAGTCGCCCCCGTTGTCGTCACCAGATTCAAAATACCAATCGCTTTCAGCACCTTGATAAAATTCGGTTCTAAATACCTCGCATCAGCAATCAAATCTTGGATTTCCACCCATCTTTGTAGATTGGGACGAGATGCCAGTCCCATCCCCGCCGCTTCAATGAAATAGTCGTAAATCCAATCTAATTTTAGAGTGGCTAAACTGAAACTCTCCCCATCAAGACTAACCCTTTGGAGGAAGTTTCTCAAGCTGTATGGTTCAGCACTGGTGAGAAACGTAAATAACGAACGATCATTTTGGGCATAACGATGGCAGAGTGTCGGTAACACCAAGGCTGATAGAGGATGTAGCGGATAAACGCCCTTAAAGATATCCGTCGGCAATTCTTCTCCTGTCAAAACCGTTGCTAATCCCTCTGACCACTCGTTGCCGTAACTATGAACTTGACAAGCAATTTTATCAGGGGATTCAAGGTTAATCACTTTTTCGATTAACCGCATCATTTGTCCAGCAGATTCAGTAAACGGAATATCCTCAAATCGCCCCTGAATCTTCGCCCATTCATTCCGCTGGACTGTGGCTAATCGTTGTCCGTATTCGGCAAAGGCTTGATGGAGAATGCCTAAAATATAAATCGGCGTTTGGCTATCTCCAGGAAGTTCCGCTAATTGTTGTAAGACATAGAGGTCTTCTGTCCCTTGATTATAAGCGGCATATTCCAGATTTTTACCTAATTCATCAATAACCAAGAATACTCCTGTATTCGCTGCCTTAGCAACGTCTTGGACTAACTCAGGAATCTCTCGATTTTCAATGATTTCCCCCGACTCAATTTCTGTGTTTAAGTCCTCTAACTTCCGAACCACAGAAATTTTATTCCGCTTGGCAGGAGAACTCCAAAACGTTTCTGCTCCTCGCAGCAATCCCCGGACAATTGTATGACTAATTGGTTCTCTTGCTGCTGTTGCCACAGCTCGAAATAAACCCTTTTCCGGAAGTTGGGTTAACGCTTGATAGTCACTACTTTCTGCACCTAAGGTATGTTGAGCAATTTCTAAAGCAGAGGAACGCATCTGGCTCTGAGCCGGGGCGCAGACGGAGGTAAGATAATGGGTAAACGCAGACTTTCCGGTGCCATAAACACTGGTTAATGTCCAAGCATGATTGGCTTCAGCCGTGGTTAAGCCTTTTAAAATCCGTCGCAAAGCATCAACTGCCCGTTCCGTTAAAACATAACCCTTTAAAGCCTCTAGTCGAGTTAAATCTCGCTCTACGTTTACTGAACGAGAGTAACGACGGTTGAGACTAAAATATTGTTCAAGTGTTTGACGATTCATTAATGACCTCTCGTTCGGTAATACTGATTTAATATCTCTTCTATAAGTACAGTAGCGTCTTGAGTAAACGAAAATTGGACTAATCCAGCGGTATCAGAAAGGGCAAGTCCTTTCGTGCTACGAGATATCTTCTCGATCGCTTCAGCAATCGCACTTTCTGGGAGTTTAAAGACGACCCCCGGACTTCCTCTTTCGTAAGTCAAACTAGAAACTGAAATTGTTTTTGAATTGCCACGACTTTGGGCATAATCTAAACAAGCCATAACAATAATCTCAGCCGGAAGATTCACTTTCTGTCCAATACGGAAGATATAGTATTTTGCGTCTACTGTCTTATGGATAATTCCTAGTTCAGCAAAAGGGCAATCAATAGAGTCTTCTATTAATTTCGTTTTCTCTTCTGGCTGACTATACATGCGGAGAATACAGGTGACATCTTTCTTGAGAGACGATTCAGCGGTACGAGTTCCTAATTCAGTTCTATAGTTTTTGAGTCCTCTGAGCAAATCTTCAGATGTAAATTCAACTTGACGGAATACATTAAAAACGTAGTACCAAGCAGCGGCTTCACAAGGCGGTTTCAGCAGATACCAATGAAGTAACCATAACGAAGCTGGATCTTCGAGAAATGGATCATAACCCCTATCACTGAGAACTTTCCGCCCAAACTCAGTCGGTTTGTCTTCTTTTAGAACCTTAAACGCTTGACACCAGTAGCGAATAGAACGTACCATGTTTTTCCCCACCCCTAAAATAACAGGAGCATCATCTTTGAGAAATATGCTGGAGTCTTGACGAGCCGCATCAAATCCTTTTTTGAGCCAACTAAACCTTGGGTGGAAGGTTTCGTGGCGGGCAAAAATAGGGGCAACTTCTTTTGGTGAAGTCTCTGCTGGGGATATTCGGGTCACTGTGACTATTTTTTGATTAATTATACAGCTAATTACAAATATACCCTGTCAAGGCTTTTTTGTAAACCCCGAATTAACTTTATTTTTTATTGGTTAAATGCTTTTTGTTGATTATCATTACTAGGTATTGCATTTTTTATAAGAACTTAAATTACATCAATAAAATAGATTAATTAAGAGCATGTTTATAACAACTAACACGATACCTGTTGACTATTAATATTATATATCCTTAAGCTGTAATGCATTTAAATTGGGTATTAGTAGCGAGCAAGATGCTCCTGGGTA
>NZ_JBKHHI010000490.1:0-4601 GCF_046539235.1 Coleofasciculus sp. | reverse complement strand
GTAGGGGCGAGTCGCTGCATCAATGTGCGGAGGGAGAATTAACTTATCTCGACTCGCCCCAGCATCAATGTGCGGAGGAAGAATTAACTTATCTCGACTCGCCCCGACATCAATATTGTATTAGATATTACCAATATCCACCGGAGGGCGACCTGATATCAATGTCGTATTAGATATTGCCAATATCCACCGGAGGGCGACCCGATATAATTAAAGGTTGGATGGTGTTAATTAAATCCGGCGGGTCGCCCCTACAAGGTTGGTGGGTAATGCCCACCCTACGGGATACCGGGGGTTTCGGCTTCTCGGATTCTCTGAAGTTCCTCTAGAGGGTACAATACTTAAATCAAAGGAGCAGTAGCATTAACCGTATGCCTGGGTTTCATCTTCTAAATCGCTATTTCTTGCCCCTTCTCCTGTTTAGCCTCTGCCTTAGCGCCGTGCTACTTTTCTCTAATACAGCAACTTTGAGTCAAACTCCTCTACCCAACACCAATTCTGATTCCTCATTGTCTCTCACTGAAACGGTGCATAAAACCGTATTGGACAACGGTTTAACTGTTCTCACCAAAGAAGTCCATTCTGCCCCTGTTGTCACCGTCCAGGTGTGGTATAAAGTTGGATCACGGGATGAACCGCCAAGATTAAATGGAATCTCGCACCAGCTCGAACATTTAATGTTTAAAGGAACGACTAATCGCCCGATTCAATTTGGTCGCCTGCTGAGTGCTTTAGGGGCGGACTCCAATGCCTTTACCAGTTACGACCAAACGGCATATTACAACACCGTGAAGCGCGATAAACTAGAAGCCCTGCTGATTCTAGAAGCTGATCGGATGCAAAATACCCAGATTAATAGCGAACAACTCGCGACGGAGAAAGGGGTGGTGATCTCAGAGTTAGAAGGGTATGAAAATGACCCAGAATATCGCCTCGATAGTGCGGTTATGCGCCAGGTTTTTCCTAATCATGCTTATGGATTACCTGTTGGGGGAACGAAGGAGGATGTAGAACGTTTTACTCTGGAACAGGTTAAAGATTACTATCGCACCTATTACCGTCCTGACAATGCCACTGTGATTATTGTTGGTGATTTTGAAACGGATGCGGTGTTGAAGGCGGTGAACCAACATTTTGGCACAATTGATGCACATCAGCCTGGGGAAGATGGGTGTTGTAGAGACGTTCCGGTGGAACGTCTGGGAGATAGGGGTGTAGGGGCGGGTTTGACCGATAACTTAGGGCGTCAAACCGATACCTTGACTAAACCCGCCCTTCTAGGGGAAGCGGAGAAGAATTTGGTAATTTTGGAACAACCGGGTAGTGCAGCGCTGGTGCAGGTGGTTTATCCTCTCCCGAATGTTACTCACCCTGATGTTGCCGCTATTGATGTGATGGATTATATTCTGACATCAGGGCGGAGTTCTCGCATCTATCAGGCTTTAGTCGAGTCTGGATTGGCAAGTGATGCGGGGGGATATGCGGTGAATTTCCGGGATAAGGGCTGGTATGCTCTTTTTGTTACAACTGATCCAGGTGAAGATCTTAACGCGATCGCACAGGTTCTCCAAGAGGCGATCTCATCTTTACAAAGCCAAGGTGTAACAGATGCTGAACTCAACCGCGCCAAAGCTCAACTTAAAGCCGAATTGATTCTCGAAAACCGCGATGTCACCAGTCAAGGATTCCAACTGGGGGCAGATCACACCACAGCCGGGGATTATCGTTTCACCGATCGCTATTTAGCCGCCGTCGCCAAAATCTCTAGCCAAGACGTGCAGCGCGTTAGCCAACAGTACCTTACTCCTAAACAGCGTACTGTTGGCTTGTTTAAACCGACTCAGATTCAGGATGAACCGAGTCGCGGTATCGGTAGTTTTAGTAAAACGACTGAACATTTTTATGCCGAGTCTCCAGCCGAACCCGCAGCAGTCGCCCAGTATTTGCCCCCTGTGGTTTCTGATTCAACCTTGGCGACAAACCAACCCCTACCCGAACGATTTACGCTACAGTCAGGAATGCAGGTGCTACTTTTGCGCGATCGCAGTACGCCTACAGTAACCCTAACTGGATATATTCCAGCAGGTAGGGCAAATGATCCCCCTCAAAAGTCCGGTGTAGCCGAACTCACGGCGGAAAACCTGATGAATGGAACTCAGACTCAGGATGCATTGACCCTTGCCCAAGGTGTAGAAGATCGGGGAATTAATTTAGACTTTTATACAGTGCGGGAAGGTACATTTATCAGTGCCAGTGCGCTGTCTACTGATCTGTCTTCTTTAATTCCCATCGTCAGTGATGTTTTGCAACGGGCGACATTTCCGACGGATCAACTGGAATTAAGCCGTCAACGGGCATTAACCGATCTGCAAATTGAACTCGATGATCCGGCAACTCTTGCACAGCGTACCTTAGCCCAAACTCTTTATCCAGAGACTCATCCTTTTCACAGTTTCCCGACATCTGAAAGCTTAAAGCAAATTACTCGTGATGATGTGGTGCAATTCTATCAGACCTATTATCGTCCTGATCGCACCATCCTGGCGATGGTTGGCGACTTTAACCCCCAGCAAGTGCGATCGCTCCTCGAACAAGAATTTGGCAGTTGGACAGCCAGCAGAAAGCCGCCTCAGTTAACCGTTCCAGCGGTTCAACTCCCCCCTAGCACCGTGCAAGTGAATCGACGCTTACCCGGAAAATCCCAATCCGTCACCTTGATGGGAAGCGACGCGATGAATCGCACTGATCCGCGATATTATGCTGGATTAGTTCTCAATCAAATCATCGGCGGCGATACCCTAGCCAGTCGATTAGGAAGCGTGATCCGCGATCGCTTAGGCTTAACTTATGGGATTTACAGCTACTTTCAGACAGGGATTTACGATGGTTCCTTTGT
Source organism: Coleofasciculus sp. (assembly GCF_046539235.1). Taxonomy (GTDB): domain Bacteria; phylum Cyanobacteriota; class Cyanobacteriia; order Cyanobacteriales; family Coleofasciculaceae; genus Coleofasciculus. Next base: position 1,705 of record NZ_JBKHHI010000490.1, on the reverse strand, counting down.
GATTGAAATGCAAACCGCCCCGGAAGATACTCAACCTGCGATCGCGAATACCATTACTTTACTGCAACAGATCCAGGAGCAAGGGGTTACAGCGACTGAAGTAGCCACAGCTAAACGCTCAATTACCAGCCAATATCCAGTCACACTTGCCCATCCCGACAACTTAGCCCAAACCATTCTCGACAATCAAGTCTACGGGTTAACCACCGATGAACTGCGGGAATTTATCCATCACATTGAAGCCGTTAGCTTAGAACAAGTCAATCAGGCGGCGAAGGAATTACTCCATCCTGATAATCTGGTAATCGTCACGGCTGGTTCAGAAAATTGATGTGATAGAAAGTCCAGTTTAATATGAAGCGTTTATTGAAATCTAATAACGAATGAGTAATGATTGATAAAAAAATTCATACAAACACATAAATATTATTTTTTGATAAATTCTAAATAGGTTGTAGCAATTTCCAAAAACGAGAGCCTTGGTAGACCTGGGTTTTAAGCTTTTCAATTGTGACATCCTATTTAGAGTGCCATATACCTATCAATTAAGGTTGAATTCTTTGAACCTATAATATTGATATGTTGATTCAAAGAGGATGATTAACATGGCTTATGTTGTTGCTGACCCTTGCGTTAAGTGCAAGTACACAGACTGTGTAGAGATTTGTCCCGTTAATTGCTTTTACGAGGGAGAAAATGCGCTGGTGATCAATCCTAGCGAGTGTATTGACTGCGGTAGTTGTGTGCCAGAATGCCCAGTTAACGCTATTTTTGAACAGTCTGATCTTCCCGATAAATGGTCTATATATCAAGAGATCAATGCGGTGTTTTCTGGGGACAAGTCCCTCGAAGATGCTGATGTATCTGATTGGCCCAGTCACCTTGTGGATGGATACAAGGGAGCATGGTCTCACATTTCCGCCAAGCAAGACCCCTTACCTAATGCTGATCAGGCGGCTAGCGAAGATAGCAAGTTGTCGAACTTATCACCTAAATCAGCGAAATAATAATCAAGGTTTGCTGTGACCTTTCTACACAGACAGATCCCTGACTTCTCCAAGAAGTCAGGGATCTTGCTTAAAACCCTTAATGACGATCTGCACCGCTAACGTGTATAGTGCCTACCTACTTATACCTGTATTTGTTTTGTTTGTACTACAATTTAACCTGGGGAATTTAGGTTTAAATAGTAGAATGCCACGAAAAATGTCTTTAAATTACCAATGGCAACATCGATGGTTCCATTGGGGCTTAACGGCGCTAGTTGGATTGATTCTGGGGTTGAACGCCTTTTGCTTACCCGCAGTGGCGGCGACTCCAGCTATAGAGGTCAATGTTAGTTTGGGCAATTCAGCCGATGAATTGAAGTTCTTCCCCAACCAATTTGAGTTTGTCGCAGGTAAACGCTATAAACTGTTACTGGATAATCCCAGTCCCCAAAAGCACTACTTCACCGCCAAAGACTTCGCTGATGCGAGTTGGACGCAAAAAGTTGAAGCCGCCAAAGTAGAGGTAAAAGGAGCAATCCATGAACTGGAACTAAAACCGACTGGTGAAGCTGAGTGGGTATTTGTGCCAATGAAACCCGGAACCTACGAACTTCATTGTTCAATTCCTGGACATACAGAAGCAGGTATGGTAGGAGAAATCACCATAAAACCTGAATAATATGATGTCCGGCTTGCTCACCCATAATAAAAATGTA
>NZ_JBKHHI010000489.1:0-4638 GCF_046539235.1 Coleofasciculus sp. | reverse complement strand
ATATCAACCCTTTGCCCCTGGTGGGTTAATGGGATTCCACCCGATATTGGTTTTATACAAGGTTATCGGTTTTCCCCGATCATGATGTAGAGACGTTGCATGCAACGTCTCTACACAATGGTCATATCACCGACTATTCTATCCCTTCAATCCGATCCTCAACCTCCTGATACAACTCGCGCAACATCTGCAGATTACTCTCACTCGTCTCCCAATACCCGCGTCCATTCACTTCCAACAACGTGGACACCACCTTACGGAATGAATGGGGATTCAAATTCATCAACCGCTTCCGCATTTCTTCATCCTGGATAAACGTCTCATTGGCTTCCTCGTATACCCAGTTATCCACCGCGCCAGCCGTTGCACTCCAACCCATGGTATTGACTAACCGCTTCGAGAGTTCTCGCACGCCTTCATAGCCGTGACTCAGCATTCCCTCATACCATTTCGGGTTGAGTAGCTTCGTCCGCGCATCTAAACGCACCGTCTCCGATAATGTCCGTACTTGGGCATTTGCTGTCGTCGTATCAGCGATATAGGATGCAGGCGTTTTCCCATCTTGACGCAGGGTTGATACCACCTTCGTCGGATCAGAATCAAAATAGTGAGACACATCCGTCAAACTAATCTCCGAGGAATCCAGATTCTGGAACGTCGCCTCCGCTGTTTTCAACGAAGACTCAAAAATCTGGCGATTCTGTTCCATGGTTCCCGGATTATCTGCACTAAAGGCAAAGGATTTCCGGGTTAGGTACATATCCTGTAACTCGGATTCACTTTCCCAAGTGCTATTCTCCACCGCCAGGTTCACATTCGCCGCATAAGAACCCGATGCATTGGAGAATACCCGCGTCGCCGCTTGGCGCAGATTAATCCCCATATCCGCCGCCTGTTGCATCGCGTGTTTGCGGACAAAGTTCATCTCCTCGGGTTCATCCGCCTCAGCCGCCATTTTCACAGCTTGATCTAACAAATTCATCTGGTTGATGAACAAATCCCGGAATACCCCAGAACAGTTAATCACCACATCCACCCGGGGACGCCCCAACTCTTCCAGGGAAATCAATTCTAATTTATTCACTCGTCCCAACGCATCGGGAACCGGCTTCACCCCAACCATCCACATAATTTGTGCCAGGGATTCCCCATAAGTCTTGATATTATCCGTTCCCCAGAGGACACAGGCAATGGTTTCGGGCCAAATTCCGCCATTTTCCGCCCGATGTCGCGCTAATAAGCGGTCTACGACGATTTTTGCCGATTTTACGGCGGCAGTGGTGGGGATGGATTGGGGGTCAAGGGCGTGGATATTTTTCCCCGTGGGTAATACATCGGGGTTGCGGATGGGATCACCGCCGGGTCCGGGTAGGACATATTCCCCTTCCAATGCTTTCAACATCGCGCCGAGTTCGTTATCGGCGACAATTTGCTGGAGACAAAATTCCAGATACTCAAACAGGGGCTTAATCGCCTCCGAGTCAACTTGACAGTACCCGGCATCAATTAGCGCTTCAATCCAAGGGGTCTGTTTCCGCATATTAAAGAAATTCAGACTCGTCACCTTGGACACCCGCCCCTCGGCATCAGTTTGGGCTTGGACTAACGCCCCTACAGCCTTGCGAGTGGCTTGGGTGATGTCTTGGAGTAACTGTACATCCGCTAAGACACCTCGGTCATTATTTTGATAAATCTCGTCGATATCCCGGTTAATGCTGTTGGCGATAATTCGCGGGAGACTCAGGATTTCTTCTTCGGGACGATCCAGACTGGCAATATTAACTAAAGTCGCGATCGCTTCCTCAGCCGTGGGCGGTTTGCCAATTACATGCAACCCACAGGGTAATAGCCGCGACTCAATCTCCATCAGCTTTTTGTAGACTAACCCCACCAGGGTATCCCGTTCCTCTGAGGTCAGTTCGCTGGCGTCTTTTTCCGGTAAGGTGATGTCTTTATCCAGATTCACCAAGCGGCATTTATCCATAATTGTGTTCACAATCGGAACGCTGCGTCCGGTGTCTTTCAGGGTTTGATAAGACCCAATTAATTCATTCAGTTCCTTCAACCCTTTATATAACCCCGCATTCTCCGCCGGAGGAGTCAGATAGGAAATGGTTTCGGCGTAACTGCGCCGCTTGGCGATTGTGGCTTCACTGGGATTATTCGCCGCGTAATAGTAGAGATTGGGAATTGAACCAATTAAGTTATCTGGGTAACAATCCCCCGACATCCCCATCTGCTTACCGGGCATAAATTCTAAGGAACCGTGAGTCCCAAAGTGCAGTACGGCATCCGCTTGCCAGAGATGTTCTAAATAGGTGTAGTACGCGGCAAATCCGTGGTGGGGACTGGCGGAACGGGAGAACAGCAGCCGCATCGGATCACCTTCATAGCCGAATGTGGGCTGCACCCCAATAAACACGTTGCCGAATTGCTTACCATAAATCAGTAGGTTTTGTCCATCACTATTTAAATGTCCTGGTGGTGGACCCCAGTTTTCTTCTAAACGGGTGGAGTAAGGGGTAAACCGTTCATACTCCATCACCGACATCCGGTAGGCAATATTCAGTTCGGGACTGGCATATTGTGCTTGGGCGTCATGGATCACTTCTTGCATCAGGGCTGCGGCGGATTCGGGTAAGTCTTCCACGTCATAACCGTTATGCTTCAGGGCTTCCATGACTTTATAAATTGACCCGAAGACATCCAGATAGGCGGCGGTACCGACATTCCCCTTATCTGGCGGGAAACTAAACACGGTAATTGCCACCTTTTTATCCAGTTTCGGCTTACGGCGCAGGCTTGCCCATTTCAGCGCCCGGTTTGCCACGGCTTCAATCCGATCCTGAAGTGCGATCGCTTTCCCGGTGGTGCCATCTCGTCCTGATAATATAATCGGTTCAATCGCCCCATCGAGTTCGGGGATAGCAATTTGCAGCGCCACTTGAATCGGGTGCAGTCCCAAGTCACTCCCTTCCCACTCTTCTGTGGTTTGGAAGACTAAGGGTAATGCCACCATATAGGGACGGTTGAGGCGTTTTAAGGATTCTATGGCTTTGGGATGATCTTGTCGCGCTGGACCCCCTACTAGGGCAAATCCCGTCAAAGATACCACCGCATCCACTAGGGTAATCTTGGCTTGTCCCTTACTCGTGGGCGTGTCATAGAAAAAGGCATCCACGGGTTTGGAGAAATCCAGTCCCCCAGCAAACACAGGTAGAACTCGTGCGCCCATGGCTTCTAGTTCCTGTACCATTGCCACATAATGGGCATCATCCCCGGTGACGAGGTGGGTGCGTTGCAGGACTAAACCGACACAGGGGGCAAAGGGGTCTTTTAAATCTTCGGAGATATCGTCGCGATTGTTATACCAGGTGAAATACTCTTTGACATCCTCAAACATCTTTGTAGACAGGGGATGCCAGATGCCCATGTCTGGGTAAACCACTGGATCTTTAAATTCTAGGGTTCTTCCCTTAAGCACATATTTATCTGCCAACATTAACAGGAAGTTTTCCAGGTTTTGAGAGGAACCCCCTAGCCAATACTGGAACGACAGCATAAAGTTGCGGGCATCCTGTGCCTTATCGATGGGCATGTATTTCAGGACTTTGGGCAGCGTCTGCAATAGCTTCAACATCCCGTCTTGGAAGGATGAGCCTGACTTTTCTTTACGCTTCTTCATGAACTGGGCGATCGCACTCTTGGATTGACCCAGTTGTGCCATGGAGAAGCTGCCTAATTTATTCAGGCGCATCACCTGGGGCATGGAGGGAAATACCACCGCTGCATCCAAGCGATCGCGATGGGGTTGAACGGCGGCGACTACCTTATCCGCTAAGTCTTCGATAAAGATCAGCGAGGCGATAAAGATATTGGCTTGGGCAATATCTTGCTCAAATGCCTCATAGTTTTGCGGATCGCGGAGTTCTTCGATTAAGTAGCCACTGATTTCAATGGCGATATCCGGCTGATTTTGATTAATTGAACGGACAGCCGCCGATAAAGCACTTTGGTACTGTGGCTCTAGCACGACATAGACCACCTTCAGCATAAAACGATTCTTGGGGTCATCGGGGGTGATGTGACGAATGGTGGACTTGACGTGAGTGAACATGCGGTTCTTGCTCCTTTTGATGCGTGTTCTCTTCTCATTGATCGGGTTCCAGGGAAGATTTGCTTGGCTTCCCTTGGACACAATCGGCTTGGCGTTACAGTTAGGGCAACTTTAGTGGTTTTACCAGAAAATGCTGACCCATGCAGCGTTTTCGCCTTGGTTTGACACAATTCGATAGGAAGTTACTGAATTTACTTTACATTTATTTACATTCATTGAAGTAGTTGCTCTAAATATTATTCACAAAACTTTACACTTAATTCAATCTGGGCAAAATTATACTCATTGTTTTAGATGTGTTGTTTTGCATGTAGACACAAGGCATTGGCAATTCTGGTATACAGAGATAAAAGGACACAGACTCCCCAGCGAGGTTCGTCGTTGCGCGGTCTTCGCTAGATGCGATCGCCAAGGCAGACAGCCATTTGATCGGTCAGCCGGGAAATAAATTTCCGGCTAATAGCTAAAGTCAGCTAAAGCTGACTAGACGTTTTAACCCGTTTTAACGGGTTTTAGCTTTA
>NZ_JBKHHI010000488.1:0-4647 GCF_046539235.1 Coleofasciculus sp. | reverse complement strand
TCGTTTGTAGTAAGGGCTTTAGCCCTATTTTATCAGGCATGAGACATCAACCCCACCGACAAATATAGCAAAAGGCAGAGGGCTCCAGGGCAGAAGGCTCCAAGGCAAAAGATTGACTGGTCAAGGTTTCAGCGTTGGGCTTTGTCCTAATCGCCTTGGCGACTGCTATACAATCGTAGGGTGGGTTAGGCGGTATTTAATCTAGACAATAACGATTTCAGTAGATATCCGCCGTAACCCACCACTCACTTAACCCCATACCATGATCAATAAACCAATAATTAAACCCTATTTTCATATTGAAATTCTCGATTCCACCGTATTTTTAATCTCAGAACAGGAATCCTTCGCCCTCAATGGACAGCTTTACACCCAATTAACCCCCTTACTCACCGGACAAACCGTTGACGATATCATTGAACAACTACAAAACACCGCATCAGCAGCGGAAATTTACTATGCCTTAATGTTAATGGAACAAAAGGGGTATATTGTCGAAGCCCAGGATCACATCTCATCAGAAATAGCCGCTTTTCTGGAAACCTTACAAGTTAATCCAATCTCAGCATGGCATCGCTTACAAACCACAACAGTATCGGTACAATGCTTGGGAAATTATTCCCTTCAAGACATCAAAACCCACCTAGAATCCCTCTCCCTAAACCTGAGGAAAGAAGGTGATTTAACCCTGGTTGTAACTGATGACTATTTGCGCCCCGAACTCGCAGACATTAACAGCAAAGATTGGCAAAACCAACAGCCTTGGCTATTAATCAAACCCATCGGTACTACCCTCTGGCTAGGTCCCCTATTTATACCCGGAGAAACCGGATGTTGGCACTGTTTAGCGCAACGGTTACGCACAAATCGCCCTGTAGAAACTTATATCCAAAAACAAAACCCAAAGGCATCAATTTTTCCCACCGCAAAAGCCGCATTCCCCTCCACCTGGCAAACCGGATTAAATCTCGCGGTGACGGAACTAATTAAATGGATTGTCCAAGGCAAAAATCCCCAAGTTACTGGACAGATTATTACCATCGATACCCTATCCCTAAACACAGAAACCCATACTTTAGTTCAGCGCCCTCAATGTCCCTGCTGTGGCAATCCCCAACAGTTTAACCAAACCCCATCTCCCATCCATCTCCACAACCAGACGAAAACATTTACCAATGATGGCGGACATCGTTCTGTCTCACCAGAAGCCACGCTGAAAAAATATCAACATCATCTGAGTCCGATTACGGGGGTTGTGCATACATTACAACCGAAAAAACTGACAGACAATGGTGTAATTCACAGTTATTATGCCGGACATAACTTTGCCATGATGTTCGATCCCCTCTACTTTTTACGGCAAACCGTGCGCGGGAAAAGTGGCGGTAAAGGGAAAACCGATAGTCAGGCAAAAGCAAGTGCGTTGTGTGAAGCGATTGAACGCTATTGTGGTATATTTCAAGGAGATGAGATTCGCCAAAAGGGACGTTATCAAGAGTTAAGCGATCGGGCGATTCATCCCAATCACTGTATGCTTTATAGTGAAGCGCAGTATGAGAATCGTCAGCAGATAAATGAAAAATCGACGCCAAGTCAACAGGTTCCCGAACCCTTTGATCCGCAACAAGAATTAGACTGGACGCCTGTTTGGTCATTAACCCATCAACAGTTTAAATATATCCCTACGGCTTATTGTTATTACGGCTATCCTAGAGAACAAAATCCCTATTGTTGGGCAAATTCTAATGGCGCAGCGGCAGGTAATACCGTAGAAGAGGCAATTTTGCAAGGGTTTATGGAGTTAGTGGAACGGGATGGGGTGGCGTTGTGGTGGTATAATCGGGTGCAGCGTCCAGGGGTCGATTTAGCCAGTTTTGATGACCCGTATTTAGAGGAGGTGGTTGAGTATTATCGCTCAATTCATCGGCAGATGTGGGTGATTGATATGACGACGGATTTGAATGTGCCGACGTTTACGGCGATTTCTCGACGAGTTGATCGGGAAGTTGAAGATATTGTCTTCGGTTTCGGCGCTCATTTTGACCCGAAAATTGCTCTATTACGGGCGATAACGGAGATGAATCAGGTGCTTCCGGCTGTGTTATCGGTGGCGGCTGATGGGACAACGGAGTATCGTTTTAATGATCCGGTGGCGTTAGATTGGTGGCAAAGGGCGACGATTGCCAATCAACCCTATCTGGTTCCTGATTCTAGGGTGAAGATGAAGGGTTATGGTGATTATTCGCCGATGGTAAGCGAGGATTTGGCGGAAGATGTCAGGAGTTGTGTCAATATTGCTGGAAAGCAGAGCTTGGAGGTGTTAGTTTTAGATCAGACTCGTCCGGATATTGGATTGCCTGTGGTTAAGGTGATTGTGCCGGGATTGCGTCATTTTTGGCAGCGATTGGCGTTTGGACGGTTGTACGATGTTCCGGTAAAATTGGGCTGGTTGTCTAAACCGTTGCTGGAGTCCCAGCTTAATCCGATTCCTATATTTTTGTGATTCTGTAGGGGCGCATAGATGTGCATTGGTGTCAACTTAAGGCTGAAACCCTTACTTAGTAAGAGATCCCCCCTAGCCCCCCTTTGAAAGGGGGGAACCAGAAATTAATCAAAGTCCCCCTTTTGAAGGGGGATTTAGGGGGATCTAAACGTTGAGCGCTAGTTATACAAAGTCTTAAGTTGACATGGGTGATAGACGTGCGCCCAATAATGTGTGTCCAACTGTTTTTGTGGTGGGGGTAGGAACGTTGAACCGGCGCTAAAGCGCAACTACAAGCGCAACTACAAGCGCAATTACGAACCCGATTAATGCTTTATGTCACTTCCTTTTATTCTGTCTTTTCGTAAGGATATTACTGTAACTGAAGAGTCGCGCGATCGCGTGGTGATTCAGTCAACCCGGATTAAGGGCAATCTGCCTCAGTATACGCTGAATCTGGAACAGGTATCGCCGGGATTATTAAGTGCGATAAATACTTTATCGACAGCCGGGGGAACAGAGGAGAATCTTAGTGATACTGTTCTCCAATCTGATGGGTTTGAGAGATTGGCAACGTTTTATTATTATCTGAATCAGTTTATTCAGTTAGGGTGGATTTGCCATACCGTTGCTGGGGATGGGTTTCCTATCGCTACGCGAGTTCCGATTTATCCGTTTAAACGGTTTCAGGTGCAACCGGCGAGAGTTGAACAACGCTATACCCTCTCGCGTTTTGCCTATTGCCATAAACAGGACAATCAGTTAATCCTGGAATCTCCTTTATCCCACGCCCAGATTAGTTTAGCCGATTGGCGCGGTGCGGCACTGGTTTCTGAATTGGCGCAACCGATAACCGGGGAGGAATTGTGTCAAACGATACCTGGATTGACGCCAGAAACGGTACAATTATTTTTGAGTTTGCTCTTGAGTAGCCAAATGCTAGGTGTTGTGCAGGATAATGGCAAGATTGAGGAGGACGAGAGTCATTCGTTAATATCCTGGGAGTTTCATGATTTGCTGTTTCACGCCAGAAGTCGCAAGGGAAGACATAGCAATGATTCGGGGAAAACGTTCCGCTTCCTGGATAAGATTCCCCAACCTCCGATGATTCAACCGAGAATGTCCGATGAGATTATTGAGTTGTATCAGCCGGATATCGAGAAACTTAAGGCGGAGGATTATTCCTTTACTTGGGTACTGGAGGAGAGGAAATCTATCCGAAGTTATAGCGATAAGCCGATAACCGTGAAGCAACTGGGGGAATTTCTGTATCGCTGCAGTCGGAATAAGCGAATTACGGCGAAGGATTATGGGGAATGCACCCACAGACCTTATGCGAATAGCGGTGGTCGATATGAGTTAGAATTGTATGCGATCGCGAATACCTGTGATCATCTAGACTCTGGAGTTTATCATTATCGTCCCGAAGCTCATCAGCTTTGTCGATTGACGGGCAGGAATGAGAATGTGGAGGCGCTTTTAGAAGAGGCCTATTTTGCCAATGGTAGATTCTGTATGCCGCAAGTTCTGTTTGTCTTCGCCCCACGGTTTCAGCGAGCAAGCTGGGTTTATGAATCCATTGCTTATGCTAATATGCTCAAGGATGTGGGTTCATTACAGCAGACCATGTATCTGGTAGCAACAGCGATGAATCTTGCACCTTGCGCGATCGGTGGTGGTAATTCCGATTTATTTGCGGCGACGGTGGGAACGGATTACTATCGGGAAACTTCAGTCGGAGAGTTTATTCTAGGTAGCCCATCTGTAGATTAGCCGAATGATCCAATCTAGACTAATTTAATTTCCCCGACCCCCTTGCATAGATAAAATAATCATTGTATATTAATATAACTATAACTTGGCGTAGCAGATATCAGGGAAATAACTGTCCCTAGTTAGGTAGAAAGTTAGACTAACCAGACTTTATCTAGCTTGTCTGCAATTCGCGCTGAGTTGAGTATCATTACTTCCCTTGACTAGATTCTTGGAATAATAGGAGAAAAACAATGTCAGTTTTGGTAAAGAATAATCCAGAAACTCAAAAGATTTTGTCCAAAATCGTTGCTCAGACGTGGGTAGATGAAGAGTTTAAATCGCAATTTCTCGCGAATACAAATCCTGTCTTAGAAGAGAACGGGTTAACGATTCCCAGTGGTGTAGAGTTT
>NZ_JBKHHI010000487.1:0-4649 GCF_046539235.1 Coleofasciculus sp. | reverse complement strand
CTTTCCGCTAACCTAATCCCCGCAAGGGGACTGAAACCAACTTTCCTGGATATAATCGCAGCTTGGCAATACAGCTAACTTTTCACGGAACGTCTAGAAACCTGAGTCGGGGCGGGTTTAGTCACATCTGGGTGCGACCAAAAAGATAGTAGTAAAACCCGCCCCTACACATTCAACACTCACATCGCGCCATATACCTGAAACGTCTGGGCAATACAGGCTCTTTGCGCTAATCAAATACGAACCTAGCGATCGCGAATCCCTGTGCGCCAACCAAACTCCCGCACCGTTGATGTAGCTTCTGTTTTAACCACACTAGCGATGAGATTATGGCGAAGACAGCGCAACTACAAACAATGAACAATGAACAATGAACCATCAACAATGAACAATGAACCATCAACGCAATTGAACCGATCGCTGATCACAAAGCCGCAACCCGCGAACGACTAATAAATACAGTTGTAGATACTCAAGTTGAGATGTATCGAATCGATTTAAGTCAAAGGCGTGAGTCACCGGGTAAAACTCCCGACTCAGATTCGCTGGTTGCAGGGGTAACGTTTGAGGTAAAAACCGAACCATACAGCGCCAACTTGACGCGATCGCACGTTGCGCCTCTGGATGTAACTGAATCCCCTTAATCTTTGCCACATCCCCAATTTTCCATCCCGCCGCCCAAGCCGAATGGTGACGCCCGGTTGCCATAATCACGGTATGGAGAATCGCCCGAATCTGTTGAACATCAGCCTGAAAATGATCACGCAACAAGGGTAACAGAGACACCTTAAGAATCTCCCGCGAGAGAAACGCACTCTCTACCGCATGGTTAGGGCGCCGATGCTTTTGTTCATAAGCCTTCAATCGCTCCCGTTGTACCGGATCATCGGGATCATAATCCGTATGCGCCAGCAGGTGCGAACCGGGATTTCGACCACCAAACTCATCATAGGCGATCGCTTGCCATCCCCGCATCACATTTTGCCATTTTACCTGAAGCTTGGCTAAATCATGGGTAAAAACAGCAAAAAACACCAAATATTCAAACAAAACCTCCGCCTGATTCTCGGATAGGTGGGGAAAAATTTTCGCCCGAATCAACCGCCCCCCGGCTGATAACAATTCATCCCGTACCGGGCGGAGTTGAATCGCCACCCATTCACCATTTCGTCGCACCCTGGTGGGAAACGCCTCGCGCCAACACTTCCACATCAAAACCAAATGACCCACATAATTATCCATGGGATAACGATACTCACTGTGCCGTTTCTGTGACGGCTTAGGGGGCGAAGAAAAGCAATTACCCACCAGATGGGGACTAATCAACAACCCGATTTGGTCATCATAATAAACATAGCGAGGATTCACCAAAATTCGCACAGTCGTCACTAAAGATTCGCGAGACGTAATCGGCACACAAACGGGTTGACTATACGTCTCAGTCGCTCTCCCTTTAGGATTTTCAATCCGCTTAAACATCCAGTCAATTTCGTAGCCCAAATTCTTCACCGCTTGCCAAACCTGACATAAACTAGAAATCGGCATCGAAAACGCCAACAACTGCTGCGGATCAATCGGTTCATCATCAAAAAAGATCGGTTCCGACCAAACAAACACACTCCGCGCATCCACCCAGCGAATTAACTCAGCCGCCGCTGATGCTTCCCCCTGAAAAAGAGCCGCATTTAAGTGCTGTTCAAAGTGCATCTGATTATTTGCCCGACGTTCCTGTTGTCGTTGGGTTTCCAGGGAATGAACCTGATTAATCCACTGTTCCTCCAAGCGAAAACCAACTGATTGACTCCCCTGTTCTGATTCGGTATGTGCTTGTAAAACCGTCCAGGTTAATTCACAAATGTCCCGAGTATAGGGTAAAAAACGTTGCTGTTTTGGCGTCTCAGTTTCCGGTTCATCATCTAAATCAGCCATCGCCCAGTCTTGATCCAGAGGAGTCACTGGAAACGACCGATACACATAAACCTCCCCCGTTTCCCCGCCAAATCTAGCACAGCGCCCCGCCCGTTGCAGCAGAGAATTCATCGGACATAAATGGGTATGCATGACTTCACAGGTAATATTCAGTCCAGCTTCAATCACCTGAGTAGCAATTAGGAGGTGACAAGTTTTATCCTCAAGATGCTGCCAATTGAGAGCAAAGGTTTGTTTGAGATACGCTTCTTTTTTCGCCCGATCTTCGGGTAAAAATCGAGAGTTGATTGTTGATTGTTGATTGTTGATTGTTGATTGTTCATCGTTGATTGTTGATTGTTAATTGCTACCATGCACTATGAACCATGAACCATGAACCATGCACTTTCCCAAGTTCTCGCTAACGTATCTACCCGTTGGCGTAAACTATTCGCCAAAGTTCGCAAAGGAACAACATAAATCAACTTATGTGGGAAATCGCCCTGAAGGATTTGGGCAAAAAGGAACGGTGCGATCGCGGTTTCGGTTTTCCCTGATCCGGTGGGGGCGCGAAGCAGGACATTTTGGCGATTCAGGAGGCGTGCGATCGCATCTTCTTGAAATTGGCGTGGGGGGAATCCAGTAAGAATGTGGAAGTATTCAGCAAGAGTCATAGGAGAAACAAGAGACAAAAGAAACAAGGGAAGCAGGGCTGTAGCGCACCGACGTGCATTGGTGTCAATTTAAGGTAAATGGCGCTGACTCGCATAGCCTGGAAAGAAATGAATTAACTTTTTGAACCCGTTTCAACGGGTTTGCTGCTTTTAGCCCCAACTTTAGTTGAGGGCTTAAGTCAGCAACCCAACCTACAGGATAGACATTGAAATCAAATACTTACTTTAGCATCCAGTTGTAATTCACATTCCTTAAAAATATAGTTAACAGCCGCAAAAAGCTGATCCAAATCCTGAAGGAGATAGCGGTTAATATTTTGCGTAAGTGACATATTTTCTAACTTACCAAATTCCCAATACTTGCCATTCGAGACAATGCCAAAAACCGTAAATCCTAATTCATCATTCAGCTTTTGCGCCGCCACCATTTCCGCAAAACACTGACCCCATCCCTCCGTAAACTTATCTTGTTTAGCTTCAACCAATAAAAAGTAAGGCTTGTCAAACACAATTTTTCCCAAAGCAGAACGTTTCGCCAAAATATACTCAGGAAATCCCGATAGGTTTTCATCGTATATCAGTGAATGATGACCCCATAAAACAAATTTACTTCGATAGCATTTCCAAACCTCTTTCAGAACCGGATAAATTAGATTCTCGCAAATTGAGAATTCTGAAGCATTAGGAACGCCATCTTGGAGGACGGTTTGTAAATCGTCTCGGAAATAGTCAGATATGGCAAACTCAAGTTCACCCATGAAATTAGCTTCAGTGTAAGTAATCTGAAATTCTTGAAGAACTGAACTGATATCTTTATAACTACTAAAAGCCATCTTAACCTCCTGAGAACGTTGATAGAGTAGACTGCTGTTGATGCCAAAATATGTATGTGATAAGCTGTTCGGCATTTAAACCGTAATGTCAATAATGGCGCAATCCTTGCTGTAGTAGTGCGAGCATCTTGCTCGCTACCCAAAAGCATCTTGCTTGAGCGAACTATGACAGATTATCTCTTTGACTGCAACTTGGTCTGAGTCGTTGCTACCTTTACTTATCACCGACGCTTTGGTGGTTTCGGAGGTCTGGTAAAAGCTGGATTGCCACCTCCCTTATCCTCTCGTCCACCCTCCTTGTTTCGACGAGTGGGCGGCTTAGATTTTTTAGGCACAGGCTTACTTATCTTTGCTCTTGGCTGGGGAGATGGATTGGGTTTGTTTATCTTCCGGTTATCTTCCCATCCTATTACTTGTAAAGGAGTCGGTAGAACTGGACGCTCTTTGTACTCATTTTTATCAGTTCCAATCCTTGGCTGGTGATCACGCTCAATTTCCATATATCGTGCTTCATTGCTAGAAACACCAGACCAACTGAGCATTGCCAGAAGCATCTTGATACGGGGTAATTCTTCTAAAGTTGTGGCTTTACCTGTGTTCGGCTGATCTGCCTCACTGATATGATCAAGAACATACTTTTCAAACGCTTTCACACATCTGTGGTGTGTGTCAGCGGCATCAGATTTTTCTCCGATATGCCAGTTATTATCTTGAAATAGCTTTTTGTATCGTTGTTTACGATCACTCAGATGTATCTGATGAGTAATCTTGATGGCTCCCATACCTAGAGGTTTACCCATGCCAATTGAGAGGCGGTACTCTTCCTTTTGTGCAATATTCAGTACCCAAAGGATAGCACCAAGCTCCACATCACTAAGATTCTCAAAATCGATAGTAAATGTAAAAGAGACTCCAGCTTTAATCGGCTTTATCTGAGTGGTTTGGCTTTCTGAAGCTTCAGGATCATTAAGAACAATTGAAGGCGAACGTCCTTTGTGCCAGTAGAGCTTGTGTCCTCGGATGACTGTTTCCGCTTCTGGCTTATTGGCGTAGTGCTTTAGTTCACGCTTTCTAGCTTCTGGGTCAGTTTGAACTAAGTAGTGCTGAAAGGTTGTAGGTTTAGGTGTAGAAAGAATTTGTGGCGTAATTGTTCTTTCCAGACTGCCAGTAAACCAGATATCTTCACTAGTTGCTTTTTCACAAATAGCATCACTGATAAAGACACGTCCAGCAC
>NZ_JBKHHI010000486.1:0-4675 GCF_046539235.1 Coleofasciculus sp. | reverse complement strand
CGGAAACGCCGCCTATTTTACTCCAGCCACCGGGATTGAAACCATCATCAGCCGCGTCACCGGAACCAATCCCTCTCAGATTCTGGGAACATTAGCTTAAACAACTTCTTTGATTACTTCTAGCTTTTGATCGACTTGTTTCAGTGCTATTTCCAAATCTGTGGTAAGCTGTTGAGCGCCTTTTTTAGCTGACTGGTTGCAATACTTGGCGACATCTAAAGCAGATCCAATATTAATCTGAATATCAGTACCCCGATGAGGAATGGGTTCGCTATAACGGATGCTAACGGGTACAATTTTTAATCCCAAACCCGGTTGATTGGATTCGGCTTGCAGGGCAATTCGTGCCATACCGGGTTTAAGTGGATTAACGTCACCATGACGAAAAATATTACCTTCGGGAAACATGACCAGGGCTTCGCCACGACGCAGGAGTTCGACACTGTGGCGGATACTGCCGATTCCAGGTTGTTTCGTATTCACCGGAAACCCACCCATGCGGCGGATAAACCAGCCTTGTAATCCTTTCATTTCATCTTGCGACACCATAAACCGCAAATCCCGTCCTGTGACAGGTTTCCCAGCGGCATAAGCCATGGTTAACCCATCCCAACGCGATCGATGGGTGGGTGCTAGGATAACTGGACCCGTTTGGGGAATGTTGTCTTGTCCCCTCACTCGCAGCCGCCCAAAATAAAGTGGCATGAGGATACGGCGACCTAAGGGATAGAGGATGGAGGTTAACAAAGGGGAAACACTGGAGTTGACGGGAACTATTTTGGCGGAATTGACCGTCTTTGAATCAGGCTTGTCCAAGGTTGAGGGGGTTTGGTTCTGTTCACGGGATTGGAGTTGCATCATAAGGGATTCGGCTTTTAGTGTGTTTCGACTCTCCACTCTTACCTTATGAGGTCTGATAACCCCTGTCGTCTACTGAAGGGACAGTTCTGTTAATGTCATGGTTAAGCGTTGATTGTCGATCGCGCTGGCGTCGTTGGGCAAACCAGGATTTCAGATACTCTCGACATTCGGTTTCCATAATCCCCGCTAAGACGGGTAAGCGGTGGTTGGAGTAAGGGCTATCGGGAATATTGGTAACGGTTCGGATTGTGCCAGTTTTAGGGTCATCTGCACCATACACCAGTAAACCTAACCGCGCTAAAATAATCGCCCCAGCACACATGGCGCAAGGTTCTAAGGTGACGTAAAGGGTACAGGTGTTTAAATGCCAGGTGTTTAAGGCTTGACCGGCTGCACGTAGGGCGAGGATTTCCGCATGGGCGGTAGGATCATGATCGCGTTCTCGTCGATTTTCTCCGGTGGCGATGAGGTTATCCTGATCATCAATAATTACCGCACCAACAGGAACCTCCCCCGCTTCACCCGCCGATTTTGCGATCGCCAGGGACTTGTTCATCCAGTGGCGATGCTTTTGATAGGCAACTTGATTAATGGACGGTAACATTTAGAGTAGATATATGAAGAAACTTTAAAATACCCCTTGCCGACTTTACCCTAATGGGAACTAAAAGCGTGTACTCTCAGCATCAATCGAGTCAGTCAGTGTCTCATTGTGATCAGCCAGCCGTTGGGCTGAACAGCCAGATATCGAGTAATCCAGGGAAAGGGTTAAACCTGAAGAATCTCCGCAATAACTATTTGGGTTTTCTGGTGCTGTGGGTTATTTTACTTGTACCATCTCTCACTGGATGTGGGATTAGTCCTAAGACCGAAGCCGGGGCGCAACCCAAACCCCCTGGTGCAGAAGAGAAAACCAGTACAGCCGTAGATGTTGCGATCGCAGAAACGGGATGGGTGTTAGAACCAATAGAATATACGGGTAGAACTCAACCGTTGCGAGATATCTCACTACGATCTCAAATCGAAGGGCGAGTGTTGAACTTGAATGTGGATATCGGTGATCCAGTTAAACCAGGACAAATTTTAGCTCAAGTTGACGACGCTTTATTGCAAACGGCTGTAACTGAAGCCCAAGCTGAACTCGCCGCCTTAAATTCAGAAGTCGCCCGCGCCGATACTCAGGTAGGGAATGCCCAAGCCAGGGCAGAACAAGCCCGGTTAGAATTGCAGCAAGCTAAAGTTGATGCAACACGACTCCAAAACCTGGCGCAAGAAGGCGCAATTTCTCGACAAGAAGCAGAATTAGCCCAAACCGCCGCCGCCACCGCGCAACAAAACCTGCAAGCCACCCTCAAGCAAATTCGCACGGAACAACAAGCCGTTGCTGCTGCACAAGAACGAGTAAAGGCACAGCAAGCTATTTTGGCTGAAAATAAGCAACGTCAATCCTATTCGTTACTCGCCTCCCCGATTAACGGTGTGGTATTAGAACGAGTCACTGAATCGGGGAATCTGGTGACACCGGGAAGTGAACTTCTCAAGTTAGGGGATTTTACTCAGGTGAAGGTAGAAGTTCGGGTTTCAGATAGAGAACTAGCGAATATCAAGGTGGGACAATCGGTAACGGTGAATTTAGACGCACTTGCCAATGAATCGTTTTCGGGAAAAGTGACCCGAATTTCTCCCGCGGCGGATAGTGAAGCCCTACAAATTCCTGTAGAAGTGACGATTCCCAACCCAAATCGTCAAATTGGTAGTGGACTTTTAGCACGAGTTAGTTTCACACCAAATACCCAAGCCCAAGTTGTGGTTCCGCAAACGGCGCTAGAGGTTAGCGGAAAGTCAGGGGGTGAAGATACTCAGATGGCGAAAACGAATCAGCCGACTCAAACATCAGAGAAATCAACGGTGTTTGTCGTGGTTGAAAATGGTGCTGAATCTACAGTTGAAGCACGTCAAGTAGAAATTAGCGATCGCACCAAGGGTAGAGTCGCTATTGTATCCGGTTTAAAGCCAGGGGAACGGTTTGTCGTTCGCAGTGATGCGCCGTTAAAGGATGGCGATACAGTGCGCTTGAGTATTTTATCAGCAAGAGTAACCCAATAAACCACGGCGATTTAAATCGCTGCTACACAATCTAGGGTATCGTGTTATCTCCTAACACCCGGTCGATTCAGGGCTGGGCGTTTCAAACCTTTGTGGTTTGGGTTCCGCCGAGTCCCGGCGTACCTGATAAGGTGAATAAAAACACCTGAAACGATGGTACTGCTATATTAGTCCACTTTAGTGGACTTGAGCTATTAGCCCGGAGTTTGAACTCCGGGCTTCGGGCGGATGTTGGGGCTATCAATTAACACAACTTGTCAAAAAACACAACTCAATCTGAATAGGTTTTTCCCTCAATCTCTCAAATAGCCTGATCACAGGCGTTACAGTTAAGAAAATAGGCGCAATATCAGAAAAAACTATGTCTCAAACCACTATTGAATCGGCTCCTGTTAATTTAGCTCTACCGCCAACCCAGTATGACTTACCCTGTGATGACGATATTCCCATGGAAACTCAGCGACATTTCCTGCAAATGCAAATGCTTAGGGATACTCTTGTCGCGTGGTTGGCTCAACGAGAGGATGGCTATGTTGGCGGTAATATGTTTCTCTATTTCAGTGCGGCTCAAATCAAAAACCAAGACTTTCGCGGTCCTGATGTCTTTGTCGTTTTGGGAGTTCCCAAAGGTGAACGACTTAGCTGGGTTGTATGGGATGAAGGCAAAGCACCGGATGTTGTTATTGAATTAATTTCTGATAGTACGGCTACCAAAGATAAAACTGAAAAGAAACAAATTTACCAAGACAAGGTGAGAGTCCCGGAATATTTTTGGTACAATCCCTTTGATTTAGAGGATTGGGCGGGATTTAGTTTACAAGGTGGCGTGTATCAACCCATGAACTTGGATGAACAAGGACGATTTGTTAGCCAAGTATTAGGTTTAGCCTTAGTGCGTTGGCAAGGTTCCTATAAAGATATTCAAACAACCTGGCTGCGTTGGGCGACATTAGCGGGAGAGTTGTTACTCACTCCTGAAGAAGAAGCGGCGCAAGCTCAACAGCAAGCTGAACAAGCTCAACAACAAGCTGCACAGGCTCAACAGCAAGCTGAACAAGCTCAACAACGAGCCGAACAACTGGCTGAACGTTTACGAGAAATGGGCATTGATCCGGATGAGGGTTAAAAGATTTAAGCCATGAACTAAAGTTCTGGCTCAAAGCTTAAACCCGTTAAAACGGGTTCAAAGTCTCACCCCGTAGTGTCGTGGCACAGCTAAAATAGGGTTTTGTTTGTAGTAAGCACTTTAGTGCTATAACGCTTAGCTGGAGAGGGCTGAAGCCCTCACTACGAACCAATTCTAATTTATCAAATAAGGTGTGCCACGCCAGTAGGGTGTGTTAGCGAAGCGTAACGCACCTTGACAACTAAAGGCGTTTCATTCGACATCGATTCCTTCCCACATCTCAGAAAGGGGTATGCGTTGTCCTGCTTTTGCTTCCTGGAAAGCTCTCCTGAGACTTGCTTTCACTTCTTCAAGGGGAGTATCATCAGGATCGGTTTCGACTTCTTCGGTAACATCGGGACACAGTACAATAATTCGCACGCGACTAGGGGCAAAATTTTCAATGGGGTGATCGAGTGATAATTGACCTTTTTCATCCAGGGTTCCTGTTAGTTCAATCGCTTTCATGAGTTTTATATGTGGTGTAGCTGCGTCAATGCTGTAGGCGTTTAGGTGCGTTCATTGCGGTTAGCAAACAGCATA
>NZ_JBKHHI010000485.1:0-4677 GCF_046539235.1 Coleofasciculus sp. | reverse complement strand
AACTGCTTCAAACATTAGAGCATTTAAGTCCAGTTTATTGTGTTACCTTCAGTCCTAATGGACAGACATTAGTCAGTGGTAGCGTAGATAGTAATATTAAAATTTGGCGCATACATGATAGTTAGGCGATGGCAATAAATAACGATATATTTCAAAAATTATTGCCTCTACTTAGACCCCTTATGGAGGATGAAAACCAGCGTCGAGGATACTTGATGAGGGCGCTGGGAATGGATGCACCTGTGTTGCGTCGTCTTGTCTGGAATACACCTGTGGATGTTTTTATCACAGGCATGATCAAGGAACTGGTTATTTTTGGTGAAATTACCCCTGGTAAACCCGCGCTCTTTGCTTTGTTGGACGTGATTAGTGAAGATGTGGGTGTAAATGTACAGTCAGACATAAACAACCTCATTGTAGAGGTTCAAACCCAACAGAACGTCCTCCCGATTTCAACGCCGCCTCATTTACTGTTTGATTTGCTGCTAATAATGGATTTTAAGCAGCAGGTGCGGTTAGTGAAAGAAGTCATGACATCATATCAAATTGCGGCTTTCTTGGTTCACGGTGAACCGTACTGCGGACAGCAACTTTTGGTGACTCGATTATTCCGGTTGAAACCACAGTGGAAGACGATATCGCCGATTAAAATTGATGTGAGTCATAACGGTGTCGGGAGGAGTATTCGTCATCTGTGGCGACAAGTGGCGGCTTGGTTTGGGTTGCCAAAAGAGGCTGAACCGAAAGAGATTATAGATCGAGTGTGCGATCGCGTTTCCACTCAAGATGTTATTTTTATCTTTTATACGGTGGATTATATGCCGCCTAATGTCCTAGTGGCGTGGCTTGAGGAGTTCTGGGAACCTTTGGTAAAACGGATTGAGCCAGAGTCTTGTCCGACTCCAGAGGCAACCCATCTGTTAATGTTTTTGGTAGACAATAGCGGTAGTATTTGTCAGTCAACGATTCAATTGGCGCAGGAATGGGAGCAACCCGAATATCCTCGGATTCCTTTGCACTTGCCACCTGTGAGTCCATTTCCGCCAGATATCTTAGAGGATTGGCTAGATATGGTGACGGGATTTAGGGATATACAGATACCTGCGGGGTTAACCGCTCAACTCTTATTAGAGAAGTCAGAAGACGGGATTCCTGAATTTGTCTATGAGGAAATTTGTTGCCATTGCGGTCATGATTGGGAGGGAGAATTGGCAAAATGGTTAATTTAGCCGATGCATTGGCTGCTAGTGGGAAACCATTCTATCAGGGTAAACTCATTTCACCTCAAGAGTGCCAGCAGAATGGACTCACGCCTTATTTACCCTCACCGGAACTGATTAATGCGGTTAATCTCGCCATCTTTCTGGAAAAACGCCCTCTGTTACTCAAGGGTGAACCCGGATGTGGGAAAACTCGCTTGGCGCAGGCGGTGGCTTACGAGTTAGGTTTACCCTATGAGCCTTGGTATATTAAATCTACCAGTCGGGCAAGGGATGGACTCTACACCTACGACGCGGTAAGGCGATTACATGATGCTCAACTGGTGCGGATGGGGGAGGAGAGTCAATCCAACGTTGATAATCTAGACCATTATATTGAAATGGGAGCGCTGGGACGTGCGTTTGCTAATCCCCAGCGCACGGTGGTATTAATTGATGAAATTGATAAGGCAGATATTGATTTCCCTAACGATTTATTGCGAGAGCTTGACGAGCAGCAATTCACGATTGAGGAAACGGGAACGGAAGTTCAGGCAAATTTCCCTCCGATTGTATTTGTGACGAGCAATGATGAAAAAGATTTACCCGATGCCTTTCTGCGCCGTTGTCTGTTTTATTACATTGAATTTCCTAATTCACAATTAACCGAGATTGTCAAGGCTCACTTTCCGGAATCCTCGCCGGAGTTAGTCGAGGGAGCAGTGCAGCGTTTTAGGGAACTGCGGCAGACAATGGAGAAGGGGAAATCAGGGAAAAAGGTGAGTACCAGTGAGTTACTGGATTGGTTTGCCGTGTTGCGTCAATTTCCTCAAGATCAGGTGTTGCAGCAGCTTGAGGGAAAATTGCCGTTCCCGGAAGTGTTGCTGAAGAAATGGGAGGATCATCTACGGTATCTGAAGTTATGAAGCTTGAACAACTGCCACTGCTGAATATTTTTAACAGCCTACGACAGCGACATGGTTTGCCGTTAGGGGTGGATGAGTATTTGACAGTCTTGCGATCGCTTCAGGCTGGCTTTGGTATCGGTACTCGTGAGGAAGTAGAGCAGCTTTGCTGTTTACTATGGGCAAAATCTGAGGAAGAGAGTCACTTGATTCGACGGCTATTTGAGCAGATGTGGCGGTATTCTTCAGATACTTCTGATCAACCTAAACCATCATCTACATCAGCCGAATCAGAGGATTTCTCAACGGAAATACCCGAATCTGAACCTTTGCCGGAATTGGAACCCCAGCCGAATTTGACCCCAGAACCCGTACAAGCTGTGCAAGCCGTGCGGAGTAGTCGGCGGGATAGGGAACTAAGACGCCCTCGCTATAGCCTACTAACTGAATATTTCCCGGTGACTCGCAGACAAATGAAGCAATGCTGGCGTTATTTGCGTCGCCCAGTGCGAGAAGGAATCCCCACAGAATTAGATGTGGAAGCAACGGTGGCAAAAATGGGGCGTGAAGGTATTTTACTCCAACCTGTGCTGATACCTCCCCGTAAAAATCGGGCGGATTTGGTGCTGATGATTGACCAGGATGGCTCAATGGTACCCTTTCACCAGCTATCGCGGCAGTTAGTCGAAACAGCACAGCGCGGTGGACGGTTGAGACAGACCCGTGTATTTTATTTTCATGACTATCCTGATCAGTACCTATATCGTCATCCCGCGATGTTGAATGCTCAACCCATGTCTGAGGTATTGGAAGAGATTGGAGAACGGGCGGTTGTACTGATTATCAGCGATGCAGGCGCCGCACGCGGGAATTTTGACCTAGAAAGGATTGAAAGCACTAAAGTATGGATTGAGCAGGTACAGCAGTTAGTACGATATTGCGCTTGGCTGAACCCAATGCCGAATCAATGGTGGCAAAATACCACGGCTGGAGAAATTGCCCGTTTATTACCCATGTTTGAAATGAGTCGTCAGGGAATGAACGCGGCAATTGGTGTATTACGAGGTCGATATATTGTCAAGAAACAGGATGAATTATTATGTTATTGGAGTTAAGACAATTAAAGGTTCAACCGGGAAACCAATTACTGCTAGAGGATGTTAGCTGGCAGCAATTTGAAACGATTTTAACCGAATTAGGAGAACATCGCGCGGCGAGACTGTCCTATAGTAATGGTCAATTAGAAATTATGGTTCCCCTTCCTGAACATGAAAAAGCCAAAGAGATTATTGGCGACATGGTAAAAATTTTATTGAGTGAACGAGGGCTTAATTATGAATCCTTGGGTTCAACAACATTAAAAAATGAGCGCATGACTCAAGGCGTAGAACCGGATACTTGCTTTTACATTCAAAATTCAGCCCTAATTATCGGTAAAAATCGGCTTGATTTGACAGTAGATCCCCCACCAGATTTGGCGATAGAAATTGATCTAACTTCTCGCACTAAGTTGGATAATTATCAAATTCTAGGAGTGCCGGAACTCTGGCGATACGCAGGAGGAGGGCTAAAGATTAATGTTTTGCAAGATGGACAGTATGTAGAGTCTGATTCGAGTCCCACGTTTCCAGATATGCCCATCATTGAGTTAGTCAATCGTTACGTTCAGCAGAGTCAAGTTTCTGGTGGTAGCCAAGCCATTCAAGCCTTTAAAACTTGGGTTAGGAACAATCTCTAGTCTTAAAAGGAGGTGATGTGATGACTACCGCTAAAGAACGGGAAATGCGAGTTGCCGTGAGACGAATTGAAGGGTTTGCCAAGCAATTTGGCGAAGCCCATCGAAACTTAGCGCGTCACGCCGCATTTCCCCTCTCACTCACCCCCGATTTGCTCTACCAAATTTGGGCAAACTTTGTTCCGGAAGCGCCTTGGGAAGCTGTGGCTCATCTACTGTTGTCACGCTTGTGTCGGCAGGTGGGGTATGAGATGTATGAAATGGATATTAGCGATCGCAATCTGTTATTGAGGGAATTAAAAGAGCAGTTTGGACAAAAAAGATTAGACGAATTGGGTAAATTTTTGCTGGATTATGTGGCGCAGCGATTGACTGATGATGATCCGGATACTCAGGATTTACGAGAGGCGCAGGAGTGGACAGCGTTAGCGTATACTAAGCCGAACGAATTGGCGCGGGAATTGGCAGAGGCTTTGAGTGCGAGGGTGCAGCAGGAGGATATGGGAGAGGTGCTTCGCCTAGTTTCGTTGGTAGAAACTTTTGCCGAGCAACTTATAGAAGGCGGATTTGAGCCACTGCTGACTTATGTAAGTGCCATGAATAGTTTTGCTCGTGGCGATTTGGAAAAAGCTGGAAATCAAATTGTTAACTTACCGAAACAGGGACGAGCAGTAAGAATTGCTGAAGTGCTTTTACCAATTCCACCACAGATACGTATAGATACTGATAAAGTGCAAGGAAAAACAGGAGGACTTAGTAGCAAGACAGTTCATAAATTATTGCTTCTGCTCAGACCTCATTTACAAGATGAGAATGAACGTAAAGGGTATTTGATTAG
>NZ_JBKHHI010000484.1:0-4696 GCF_046539235.1 Coleofasciculus sp. | reverse complement strand
AATGTAGCGAGCAAGATGCTCAATGTAGCGAGCAAGATGCTCGCACTACGGCAAGGATTTCGCAATTATTGGCATTAAGGTTTAAATGCCGAAGAGCTGATGACAAATGACAAATGACAAATGACAAATGACAATCCCCACCGTTAACTGGAATTTTTCCCACCGGTTTAGCCTAGTTGAAGATGAACCAAGCATAAGTCAAAATTGCTAGAAACGCGAAGCCAAGGAGAGTTTCGCGTTGGTCTTGCCAAAGCCGAACTATACTTTGCCTTATGGTACGTAAAGTTACTCTACGTTCATGACCGAGTTCATCCATGAGTTGAGCCACTCTAACATCAACTTCCTCAATGGAGACATCGCCTTGCTTGTAGGCGGCTTCTAACTCGTCTAGCTTTCTCCAGTAGTCTTTGGTGGATTCGATCAGATTAATCATGGTTACGCTAAGAATGTAAACTTATGTAAACATCCTAGCGTGACTCCTGGAGTCGGGGGGTGAGGTTTACCCAACCGCCTGGTGAGGATACTGCTGGCGAATTGGAAAAACCTAACCCCCCAGCCCCCTTCCCACCGGGGAAGCTGGGGGAGCAAGGGGTACATTTTTTCTGATAGCGGTGTAAGGAACAAGGCAGAGGGCACAAGAGGGCAGAAGGAAAAAATACCCAAGCTATAAAAAGGGGTTTCAAAAGCAGATTAATCCTTCTCAGGTAATCTCGCTTCGCCAAATATCTGCTGCGGCGTCAATTCTAATCCCTCAAACAACGAATCGGTGATCACCATATCTTTCGTATAGGTTCGCGGTGGCGCATCGGGATAGAAAACGGTGATACTTCTGGCGTGGGGATCGACAACCCAAACTCGTAAGACTCCCGCTTCTAGATAGTCAGTGGCTTTCTCCATCAATGTGCCAAATCTTTGTCCCTGTGAAATAATTTCAATGGCTAATTCTGGGGGAACTGGACAAGGTTCATCTTCCATCACGTCTGTCGGTAGTCGCTGATAAGAAATATAGGTCAAATCTGGCACAGGAACCCAGTTTTTATCGCGACGTTTTAACGCGATCGCCCATTCTGGGTAAACTTCACCTTTTCCCTGACAACACTTATCGATGATAAATAACAATGTCTTCTGCAAAGCTGAATGAAATCGTTTTGGTGACATCTTTGGTACCGCCTCGCCCTCGACTAATTCATGGGTTACATCGGATTCTGGCATTGCCAGAAAGTCTTCAAGTGTAAGTTTTTTTTCTAACTGTTGCATGGCTATAAGTGATTGGTATTTGGGAAACAGGTGATTGAGAAACCCTCCCCTATCTTCCTTATCCCCTTGTCCTCATTTTAATTGACAGATCCCTAAACCATCACACAAAGCTGTTTCTGATCAAGACTCTGGAGTTCTAAACTAGGAGGAATGGGTTCAGGCAGGGGTTCAATACTGTGATAAAATGCATAGTTTAAATGGACGGATTTAACCATTTGCTGGATACCATTGACTAATACTCTCGCTGTATTTGGTCCTCTGACTAAAGACGTATAAAAAAAGACATCATATTTGGCTAAAGCAATCCCCTGACCCGCCTGACCTGTTTCATAAACATCCCAGTTATAACAAATATCAATATCATTCAGATTACGAAGTCGCCAAATAGCAAAACCATCTGTCCAGCCAATGTTCGTGAGTTGCAGCTTGGTCAAATTCCGTGTCATAAATCCCCCAATTCCCTGTTTTCAACGCTGTTGACTGTGCTGTTTTCAGTATGGAAAAGAGATGTTAGCGATCGCGTTGACGTATTGTGTAACTTGATACTGAACTTAGACAAAACTTATGTGCCTGACATCACGATACCCTAGATCGTGTCAAGTTCAGCTTGCTGGGAATCAAGCTGACAAATCAGGGATAATGGTTCTATGCTGCACTATTGCAAGTCCACGCTCATTGACGCACCCGTGGAGGTTGTCTGGAACTTTCACGAGCGTCAAGATATCCTAGAAAGACTAAATCCGCCTTGGCAACCTGTTCAGGTTGTACGTCGCGAGGGTGGGTTAGGTGTGGGTGCGATTTCGGAATTCCGTCTATTTGTTGGTCCAATTCCGCTGCGCTGGGTAGCGGTTCACACCGAATGCGAACCCTATTCCATCTTTACTGATAAACAGAAGGAAGGACCGATGGCGTATTGGGTTCATCGCCACCAATTTAGTCCAGAAGCAGGCAAAACCCGCTTAACCGATAGAATTGAATATGGATTACCGGGAGGATGGCTAGTCGAGAGGCTGTTGGGTTGGTGGGTAGACGCCCAACTCGAACAACTATTTAGCTATCGCCATCAGGTGACACAAACCGAGTGCAGCAGAATCGGGGAGGAGACGTAGCTATCCGTGTCAACTTACTATAGCCTTAAGCAAAATTCCCGACTTCTTGAAGAAGTCGGGGATCTGTCTGTGTTGCGATCGCGAATTTAATGTGAACGTGTTAGCGTGAAAATAAGGATGAGGGATAATATCAAGTCCGGTAACATTGGTTGTATAGAGTGGGGAAGGGGTAAAAGGGTAAAAGAATAGAAGAGTAAGGTTTTTGTCCCAATAACTACAGGTATGATAGACAAACGATACAACTGCATATAACATGAAACAGTTTTACGTGCAGAGACGCACACACTGTTTTCCCATCAATCAATAAATAGGGCAAATTTAGAAATAGGATCAAATTAGAAATTTAATGAGTATCTTCACGCTGCAATCCGTTAAAAAAGATTTTGGCATTAAAGAAATCCTCAAAGATGCCAGCTTTAGCCTCGATGCTAACGATAAAGTCGGCTTAATCGGTACGAATGGATCGGGCAAATCCACTCTATTAAAAATGATTGCTGGACTCGAACCCATTGATGGTGGTCAATTTCTGGTCAATCCCGGCGCGAGAATTGCCTACTTACCTCAACAACCTGACTTAGATGAAAATCGTACTGTATTAGAACAGATCTTTGCCGATAGTGGTGAACAAATGAAACTCATCCGGGATTATGAGGAATTATCTCACAAATTGGCACTAAATTCAGACGATAAACAAGTGATGGCACGTTTATCTCAGGTGACACAGCGCATCGAAACTCTAGGTGCTTGGGACTTAGAAACCAGTGCAAAAGTCATCCTCACTAAGCTAGGGATTCAAGACTTTGATACACTAATTGGTAATTTATCCGGAGGTTATCGGAAGCGCATCGCCTTGGCAACAGCGTTACTATCAGAACCCGATGTGTTACTGATGGATGAACCCACCAACCATTTAGATGCCATGTCGGTGGAATGGTTACAGGGATATTTGAAATCATATCCGGGAGCCATTCTATTAATTACCCACGATCGCTATTTTTTGGATCAAGTCACCAATCGGATTATTGAAATTGACCGAGGTGATATTTATACCTACAATGGCAACTATGCCTACTACTTAGAGAAAAAAGCCCTGGCTGAAGAAACTGCCGTCAGTCAAGAACGGAAACATCAGAATGTATTGCGGCGAGAGTTGGAATGGCTGAAACGAGGTCCGAAAGCGCGAAGTACGAAGCAGAAAGCGCGAATTGATCGCATCCATCAGATGCAGGATCAAGAGTTTAAACAGGCTCAAGGTAAGGTCGATATTTCCACAGCCAGTCGTCGGATTGGCAATAAAGTAATTGAGTTAGAGAATGTCTCTAAGGGATACGGCGATCGCACGTTAATTAAAGACTTTACTTACGAATTTAGTCCAGATGATCGCGTTGGCATTATTGGCGAAAATGGTAGTGGTAAATCCACGTTGATGGATATTATCACTGGGCGAATTGAGCCAGATTCAGGTGAGGTGGAGATTGGCGCAACGATTCACTTCGGCTATTTTGACCAGCATTC
The DNA here is from genome assembly GCF_046539235.1 of Coleofasciculus sp. GTDB lineage: Bacteria > Cyanobacteriota > Cyanobacteriia > Cyanobacteriales > Coleofasciculaceae > Coleofasciculus. The sequence goes on along the minus strand of NZ_JBKHHI010000484.1, from coordinate 815 downwards.
TGATGATTTACTAACGGCAATCAATGAAAATCAGCGGGTGATTGATTACCTGAAAGAAGTGGCAGAATATGTGGAAGCGGGGGATGGAACGCTGATTACGGCTTCGCAAATGTTGGAGCGTTTTCTGTTTCCACCGGATCAACAATATATTCCCATTCATAAACTGTCTGGGGGAGAAAAGCGCCGCCTATTTTTGTTGCGTGTCTTAATGAGTGCTCCCAATGTGCTTATTCTAGACGAACCGACCAATGATCTAGATGTACAAACACTTTCGGTACTGGAAGATTATCTAGAAAATTTCAATGGCTGTGTGATTGTGGTATCTCACGATCGCTATTTTTTAGATCGCACCGTCAACAAAATTTTTGCCTTAGAATCAGAAGGGATTCTGCGTCAGTATCCCGGTAACTATTCTGTGTATCTGGATTACAAGGAAGCGGAAGCAGCAGCAGCGGCTGAAGCCAGTGCTAAGATGCAACAGAAATCAGAAAAGTCGGCAACTGGGGAAACGCTGAAAACGCAATCGTCTGGTAATGGAAAACCGCGTCGGCTTTCTAATTGGGAACGGCGCGAGTTTGAAGAATTAGAGGATAAAATTCCCCAACTGGAAGCGGAGAAGGCAGAGGTGGAGAAAGCGCTGTATAATTCATCTCCTGGTAAAGTGGATCAGGTGCAGGAACTTTATCAGAAATTAGAAACCTTGACTCATACTATTGATACAGCCACAGAACGTTGGTTGGAATTGGCGGAAATTGGGGAATAGTCATTTGTCATTTGTCATTTGTCATTTGTCATTTGTCATTTGTCATTTGTCA
>NZ_JBKHHI010000483.1:0-4697 GCF_046539235.1 Coleofasciculus sp. | reverse complement strand
ACCACCAACCTCTCAACAAAACCCGCCCAATTCTCCAGGTTTAGACGATAACCTTCTGGAAAAACCAATAACCTCTCAACCCAATCCCCCTTATGCCCAAATCCTGGAACAGTTACGAGAGGATGAACAGCGTCAGCGGCGGACGGTGCTAATTTTTGACCAATTTGAGGAGTTCTTTTTTGTTTATACGAATCTGGCTGAACGGCGACTATTTTGGCAGTTTTTGGCAGACTGTTTGAATATTTTATCCGTGAAGGTGATTCTATCGCTACGGGAAGATTATTTGCACTATTTGTTGGAGTGCAATCGCCTGGATAGCATGAGTGTGATTGGTCATGATATTCTGGGGAAGAATGTGTTGTATGAATTGGGGAATTTTTCGCCAACCGATGCCAGGTCAATTATAGAAGATTTAACCACGCGATCGCGCTTTTATTTAGAACCTGCTTTAATTGACCAACTGGTGAAGGATTTGGCGGGTACAACCGGGGAAATCTTACCGATTGAATTGCAGGTAGTGGGGGCGCAGTTACAGGCGGATAATATTAAAACATTGGCGGAGTATCGGGAGTTAGGGACAAAAGAAGAATTAGTTAAGCGCTATTTGGAGGAAGTGGTTGAGGATTGTGGCGCGGAGAATCAGCAGGCGGCGGAATTAGTGCTGTATTTGCTGACAGATGAAAAAGGGACTCGTCCGCTAAAGACTCGCGCTGAATTGGAACGGGATTTAGAGGGATTAGCAGCGGATTTAACCAGGGAAGCGGGTAAGTTGGATTTAGTCTTAAGGATTTTCGTGGATTCGGGTTTAGTGTTTTTGTTACCGGAAGTTCCGTATGGTCGTTATCAATTAGTTCATGATTACTTGGCGGCATTTATTCGTCAACAGCAACAACTGGGATTATTAGTGGAGTTAGCGGAAGCCAAGGAGAAGCAGAAATTAACGGAAGCAAAATTAAGGCAAGCGCTACAAGATAAAGAGGAACTTTTGCACCAGGAAAAACAGGATAGTAAGCGAGCAGAAATTGCTGAAATTGAAGCCTTAAGTTCATTATCGCAAGCTTTACTATTATCAAATGATCAGTTAGGCTCATTATTAGCTAGCGTCAAAGCAGGCAAAAAATTACAGCAAGCCGAAGTGCCATCTGAGAGTAAGACTCGGATAGTGGGGAGACTATGGCAGGCAATCTACTCAGTGCAAGAATACAATCGCTTTCAAGGCAATAATAGCGCTATCAAGACTATCAGTTATAGTCCTGATGGACAAATACTTGCCTCTGGTAGCGAAGACGGTATGGTGAAACTTTGGGGCAAAGATGGAACCGTCTGGCACACTTGGCATGGACATAGTAATCAGGTGTGGAGTGTCAGCTTTAGTCCCGACGGACAAATAATTGCCTCAGCTAGCCTTGACTGTACAGTTAAACTCTGGTGTTTAGATGGTACAGAAGTGCAAACTTTTCGGGGGCATAATAGCTGGATTACCAGCGTCAGTTTCAGTCCTGATGGACAGATAATTGCTTCTGCTAGTCGTGACCGTACTGTCAAACTCTGGCGTTTAGATGGTACAGAAGTGCAAACTTTTCGGGGGCATAATAGTTGGATTACCAGCGTCAGTTTCAGTCCTGATGGACAGATGATTGCTTCAGCCAGTCGTGACTGTACTGTCAAACTCTGGCGTTTAGATGGTACAGAAGTGCAAACTTTTGAGGGACATACTGATCAGGTTTGGAGTGTTATCTTTAGTCCAGATGGTAAGATGATTGCTTCAGCCAGTTATGACCAAACCATTAAACTTTGGCATCTAGATGGCACACTGTTGCGAACTATCGAGGGACATAGCGATTGGGTAATTGGTGTTAGTTTCAGTCCCGATGGACAAATGATTGCTTCTGCTAGCACTGACCATACTGTAAAAATGTGGCATTTAGATGGCAAAGTCGTGCGAACGTTTGGGGGACATAGTAGTTCCGTTTATAGTGTCAGCTTCAGTCCTGATGGCTGTATGCTTGCCTCGGCTAGTCGTGACCGTACTATCAAACTTTGGCGTCTATACGACACACCTATGCAAATCTTTCAGGGACATAAAGATTGGGTCAACAGCCTCAGTTTTAGTCCTGATAGTTCCAGATTTGTCTCAGCCAGCCGTGACTGTACTGTTAAACTTTGTCATTTAGATGGCAGGGTTGTGCAAACGTTCCGAGGACACAAAGGTTCGGTTTATGGTGTCAGTTTTAGTCCCGATGGTCAGATGATTGCCTCGGCTAGCACTGATCACACCGTTAAACTTTGGCGTCTAGATGGCACAGTTGTGCAAACGTTCCGAGGACATAACCGTTCGGTTTATAGTGTCAGTTTTAGTCCTAACGGACAGATGATTGCTTCGGCTAGCCGTGACTGTACCGTCAAACTCTGGCGTCTGGATGGTACACTTATGCAAACGTTTAATGGACATAGTAGTTGGGTCAATCACCTCAGTTTTAGTCCCGATGGACAGATAATTGCCTCAGCTAGCACCGACCACACTGTCAAATTCTGGCATTTAGATGGTACACTTGTGCAAACCTTTGACAAACATAGGGCTGGAGTCAATAGCCTTAGCTTTAGTCCCGATGGACAAATGATTGCCTCGGCTAGCACTGACCAAACTGTTAAACTCTGGCGTCTAGATGGCACTGTTTTACAAACCTTTTACGAACACCGCGCCGGGGTCAAAAGCGTCAGCTTCAGCCCCGATGGACAAATGATTGCCTCGGCTAGCGATGACCGCACTGTTAAACTCTGGCGTCTAGATGGCACTGTTGTACAAACCTTTTACGGACATAGCGCTGGGGTTAGAAGTGTAAGCTTCAGTCCCGATGGTCAGATCATTGCCTCGGCTAGCGATGACCGAACTGTGATTCTACGAAATTTGGATCTAGATAATTTACTGATACTTGGTTGTGATTGGTTACGAGATTACCTGAAGACTAACCCAAATCTGAATGAGAGCGATCGCCGCATCTGCGACAGTATTAATAGTAACAGTTAGTCGTTTAGTCAGTGCGCGTAGGCGCACCATTCTTTGTATAGCTGCGATTTCCAATCGCCAGGTATGATCTTATGACTGATTCTATTAATTCTTTTTGCAACCGCTTCAACACCCCCAACACTTGATACAACTCATTCCCTCGCCGTCTCAGCGTAAACTCATCGGACAAACCATATTGAGGCATATCTTGTCGCATCAATTTAATAAACGTAAAATGACTCCCATTAGTCACCAATCCAAACGTAGGTTGTAAAAGATTCGGACTATTGAGCATATAAAACAACGCTTGCGGTAACGCTTCACTCAAACTAAACCGCTTACTTTTTGACTCAATCACTGTCACCCACAATTGCTGATGTAACACCAAAACATCAATTCGTCCCCGCACCACTTCATCCTTTTCCTCAACCATAATTTCCACTTGTTTCTCAGCCACCGGACGAAAAGGATATCTAAATAAGCCAGCCAGGGACAATAACGGCGACAACACAACCATTTTGACAATTTCTTCATGGACTGGATATTTTTCCAGTGCCAAAAAATCCGCCTTAACTTGGTCTAGCCATTCCTTTTGAGCTGCTGTAAGTTCGGGTAATTTCCCCTGCCATTCCCCAAAAAAATGCTCATCCTCAACTTGTTGCAGGTGAAATTTTTCTTCCACATCATGCAAGGTTAATTCACTGGCTTGAATCACTTGTGCCATAATCCTTGAGTCCTTGGCTAGCATCCTTTTAGTATAAGGGTTTGAGCCGCTAATGGAACGGGACGCGATCGCGTTGTTCGGCATTTAAACCCTAATGCCAATAATGGCGAAATCCTTGCTGTAGTGCGTTTAGCGAAGCCATGCCGCAGGCTTTGCATCTGGCTCGCTACATTGAGCATCTTGCTCGCTACTAATACCCTATTTCAATGCATGACAGCTTATTCTGTTTGTTGCCATCGCTTCAATACAGCCAAGACTTGATACAACTCATTCCCTCGCCGTCTCAGCGTAAACTCATCCGACAACCCATATTGAGGCGTATCTTGCCGCATCAATTTAATAAACATAAAATGACTTCCATTCGTTGCTAATCCAAATGTCGGTTGAGATGGATGCGGATTCTTGAGCATATAAAACAACGCTTGTGGTAAAGCTTTATCCACACTAAACTGCTTATTTTTTGCTTCAACTACTGCTACCCATAATTGCTGCTTTAACACCAACACATCTATCTTTCCTCGCACAATTTCTTCCTCATCCTTCGCTGCAACTTGTACCTCAGCATCTGGGTGAAAAGGATAACGAAAGAAGCCAGCCAGTGAGAGCAATGGTGCTAACACGACCATCTTGACAACTTCCTCATGTAGGGCATATTCTGAAATTGAAATAAAATCTGCTTTGACCCGATCTAACCATTGCTTTTCCCCATCTGTTACCTCTGGCAAATTATCCTGCCATTCTCGGAAAAACTGCTCATCATCAACCTGTTGCAGATTGAACTTTTCTTTGACATCATGCAGGGTTAGTTCACTCGCTTGAATTACTTGTGCCATAATCGTTGAGTCATTAGCTAGCATTATTTTAGAATAAGGGTTTAAGCCGCTGATGGAATGGGACGCGATCACATATCTGAAAGGTTATCATATAAGCACTTCAGAATTTAAACCTTAATGTCAATAATAGCGA
>NZ_JBKHHI010000482.1:0-4700 GCF_046539235.1 Coleofasciculus sp. | reverse complement strand
AGCAGTATTGAGGGGTGAGTTTATTTCTCCCCATCTACTTACCTTTCAGGGTAATGATTTGGTTCGGGCGATTAAAATAGCCATTTTTGTATAAATAGAATGGACTCTCTAAACTACTCAAAACGAGTTGCCATTGACAAGCGGCGACTAAATCCGATTCAAGTTTACCCTGATATTTAAGGCTGTGAATAATGAGTTTCCGCAAATCGTTAACGGTATAGGCAATAAAAGCTAAGGGGCGTTGCCAAGGCTTGACGCTTAACATGCGGGTGACAAAACGGCTAAGTCCAATACCGCGAATAAAGGGGATTAAATAGTCTCGTTCTAAGCGTTTATGGGGAATTTTATGGTCGATTTCCATGGCTGGGTTATACCAAATTTCCCAGCCGTTGAGCTGCATATAACTTAACATTTCCAAGTCTTCCCCGGTGAGCATATTTCCCTGAATTCTGCCTGTTAAAATTAGTTGATTGGGAACCGTGTCAAGATACGCTTGTTTTCGGATCACTAATCCGGCGGAAGGGGGTAATAATTTGTGGCGGGGTTCGTAGCGAAAGGGTTGGTCGCCGCGTTCTGCGATCGCTAAAAAGGGTAAGATAGGTCGTAAGCTGTCTGGAGGCGGTACTTCAAAGTCTGGGTGGATTTGACTGCCATAGGCACCGGCTTGAGGATAGGCTTGGGCAAAGGCAACGGCGGCAGCCACCCAGTTTAGGGCGGGAATGTTATCATCATCTAAAAAGCCAATCAGGGGGGCTTGGGCTTCCTGAACGGCTAACTGGCGGGCAAATCCTGCCCCTTGTCTTGCTTCAACGCAGTATCGTAGGGGATTGTCGGCAGACCAGTTTTCCTGATACGCTTGAACAATCTCAGCCGTATTATCGGTACTGTTATTATCAATAACGATAACTTCCCAGGGAATTGATTCTGTACCCGTTTGGCGGCGCAGTCGTTCTAATACTTCGCGGATTCGGCTTGCGCCATTGTAGGTGGGAATCGCGACGGTGAAGGTAAGGGACATAACGAGTCAAAAGTTAAAGGTCAAAAGTCAAATGTCACTTTTGCCTAGTTGAGAAGATAATCGGCTTAAGTGTTTGTGGTTAGTGCTGAGGCGCTGATGGCGCTAAAGCGCTTACTACGAACTTACTACGAACTTTTTATAGAGACGCCCCTGTCCTGAATTCTGATTCTAACTGAATAGTAGCTGAATTCGGCAGAGGTTTTCCTAAAACTTTAATGAAGATTTTTTACGCAACCCGTTCAATGTACCGATTGCGGTTCCGGCAAATTTACCGCCTCCTGCTTATTAAAGGTAAGGGTATTATCCGCACAATCGACGAGGATTGTATCCCCTGCACCAAAGGTATTTTCGAGTAACTTGGTGGCAATTGGGTTTTCGAGTTCCCGTTGGATTGCCCGTTTCAGGGGACGCGCCCCATACACCGGATCATACCCGACATTCACCACATAGTCTTGTGCCGTCGATGACAGTTCAATGGAGATTTTCTGATCCGCTAACAACCGTTCAATCCGTTGCAGTTGAATCTCGACAATTTGCCGCAGTTCCTTACGAGTCAGGGTGTGGAAGATGATAATATCATCGACACGATTGACAAATTCGGGGCGAAATTGCTTTCTTAAGGCATCGGTGACTCGCTTCCGCATCTCCTCATATTGGGCATCATCTCCCGCTACATTCAGGATATGATCACTGCCAATATTACTGGTCATGACAATAATCGTATTGCGGAAATCCACGGTTCGCCCTTGGGAGTCGGTGATGCGTCCATCGTCAAGAACTTGTAATAAAATGTTAAAGACATCCCGGTGTGCCTTTTCCACTTCATCCAGCAACACTACCGAGTAGGGGCGACGGCGAATGGCTTCGGTGAGTTGTCCCCCTTCTTCATAGCCCACATATCCGGGAGGTGCACCCACCAATCGGGAAACGGCGTGTTTCTCCATATACTCGGACATATCAATCCGGACTAATGCCTCCTCACTGTCAAAAAGGAACTGTGCCAAAGCCCGCGCCAATTCCGTTTTACCCACGCCTGTGGGTCCTAAGAAGAGGAATGAACCGATGGGGCGTCCGGGATCTTTCATCCCCGCCCTAGCGCGACGAATCGCCGCAGCGACGGCTTCCACGGCTTCCCCTTGCCCAATTACTCGTTTATGCAGATGTCCTTCTAGCTGTAAGAGTTTCTGGCGTTCCGACTCCAGCAACCGTTTTACCGGAATCCCTGTCCACTTGGCGACAATTTCGGCAATATCGGCTTCGGTGACTTGTTCCCGGAGTAAGGCGGAACCCTTTGCTTGGAGTTCCATCATCATCGTCTCTTTTGCCTCGCGATCGTGCTGGAGTACCTCTAATTGTCCATACTTAAGCTGGGCAGCTTTATTCAGATCATAAGCCCGTTCGGCTTGCTCAATTTTAACCCGGAGTTGGTCTTCTTCTTTTTTCAGGTGATTAATTTCTTCCAGGAGTTGTTTTTCCGATTGCCATTGTCCGTTAAGCTGTTGATGATTGGTTTCGAGTTGTTCAATCTCTTGTTCAATCCGGGCTAACCGTTCCTGAGACGACTGATAGGCACTGCTAACGGCGGCGACACCCTGACGCTGACTTTCGGCTTCTAGGGATAGCTTTTCCATCTTTAGCTGCATCAGCCTGCGATCAATGGCTTCGAGTTCCACGGGTTTGGAGGTAATCTCCATTTTCAGCTTAGCGGCGGCTTCATCGACTAAATCAATGGCTTTATCGGGCAAAAAGCGATCGCTAATATACCGATTCGATAGCGTCGCGGCGGCTACTAAGGCGGAGTCGGTAATTGTCACATTATGGTGAACTTCGTAACGTTCCTTAAGTCCCCGTAAAATAGAAATCGTATTGTCCACCGTCGGCTGTCGCACCAGTACCTGTTGAAACCGTCGTTCCAAGGCGGCGTCTTTTTCAATATGCTTGCGGTACTCATCTAAGGTTGTCGCCCCAATACAGCGCAATTCGCCTCGCGCTAGCATGGGTTTAAGTAAATTCCCGGCATCCATTGTTCCTTGACCTGATCCGGTACCGACAACGGTATGCAATTCATCAATAAATAGAACAATATGCCCATCGGACTGGGTAACTTCCCGTAAGACGGCGCGGAGTCTGTCTTCAAATTCCCCTCGATATTTCGCCCCAGCAATTAAACTGCCCATATCCAGGGAAATCAACTGGCGTCCTTTGAGAGATTCTGGCACATCTCCATTAATTATCCGTTGTGCCAATCCTTCTGCGATCGCGGTTTTACCGACACCGGGTTCCCCAATCAGTACCGGATTATTTTTGGAACGTCGGGATAAGACTTGCACCACCCGACGAATCTCTTCATCCCGCCCAATTACCGGATCAAGTTTCCCGGCTTTAGCTTGTTCAGTCAAATCCCGCCCAAATTTCTGTAGCGCTTCATAGCGGGATTCGGGACTTTGATCGGTGACTTTTTGCGAACCCCGAATCGCTTTAATCGCGGCTTCGAGTTTGGTACTATCCAGGTCAAAGCTTTTAAACAAGCGGCGTCCGATGCGTTCATCGGCGGCTAATCCCAAGAGTAAATGCTCAACCGCAATATAGTCATCTTGCAGGGCGACTCGGGATGCCTCGGCATTATCCAGCATAATATCCAAGCCTCGCCCCAGGTAGAGTTGGTCAACATTATTCACCTTAGCTTGGCGATTGGCGAAGGCTTCCAATTGCTGCTTAAACATTGGCACATCCACCGTCACCCGTGAGAGAATCCGGGCGGCTAACCCTTCTTGTTCCAAGAGTGCGATCGCCACATGTTCAACTTCTAGCTGTTGATTGCGACAGCGGCGGGCAACGTCTTGGGATTTAACGATCGCTTCCCAGGCTTTGTCGGTAAATTTGCTGGCGTCGGTGGGCTGCATGAGTGGTTATCTGGTTATCGAGTCTTGATTGAATAGTATCTCCCAGTGGCAGTATAACAATCTACTCTCGATAAAAGTGAACTAGCCGTGGATTTAGCAACGGTGGTGACAAATGTGGGTGGGTGATCAGGCAATGGCACTAGGGTAAGAGCATCTCAATTTGGAAAAGCCATTGAGGGCATTAGCCTTATCCCATCATAATAGTTTTAGCGTTCATCTTCTCAAAAATTCTACATAAGTAGCCCACCGTTTTATCTTTGCGATCAGCTTCACTGGTATTTAAGGCAATCGTTCTCATTAAAGGCAATAGATAATAAATCTTTAAACCCTTAATAAATGGTGCCTGGGGCGAGTCGATAAAATTAATGGATTTCCCCTTAACGATAGTGCAGCGACTCGCCCCTACAGGACAGGTAACACATAAAATAGATTTCCAATCTACATAAATGATGCCGAAAGTTCTAATCGATGTGTCTACTGCTATAACATCTAAATCGGGCGCACGTCGGTGCGCCCCTACGGTTTCCGGGCGTAAGATTAAATGAAGGGTTCCCTACAAATGGTGGTTCAAGGATAAAATTATGTCAATCCTGACCAGGTTTGAACCGTGCGCCCCCTAATCTTTTGCCCAAACCACGGTGTATTCCTAGAGAGGGATTTCAGGGTATCTTGTGCCACTGTCCAACTCTGCTGCGGGTCAAATAACACCAGTTCGGCGGGTTGCTGATTGGCAATCTTGGCGGGGGATTGACCTAGACAAAACGCTGGATTTGTGCTAA
>NZ_JBKHHI010000481.1:0-4712 GCF_046539235.1 Coleofasciculus sp. | reverse complement strand
CCCCCAATCCCCCACCCTCACAGAAAACGAAGTGACACCGCCAAAGCGGGGACGAAAGAAAAAAACAGACCAATCCCAAGCCCCCATCCAACCTCCCCAATCTCAAGTTCCCCATCAACTTTGGGATATTTGCCGCACCTTAGCACGTCCCCGCCTTGATGACTTAGCGCAACGGATTGAACCAACAGCAACTTGGGATGATTTAGTCCTGCCCGAGCAACAAAAAAATACCTTGCGAGAACTTGCCACCCAACTACGACAACGTGGAAAAGTTTATCAAGAATGGGGCTTTGCGGGTAAAAGTGGTCGAGGTTTAGGGATCAGCGCCCTGTTTGCGGGTGCATCGGGTACGGGGAAGACTATGGCATCGGAGGTATTGGCAAAAGAATTTCGTCTCGACTTGTACCGCATTGACTTGAGTGCTGTGGTGAGCAAATATATCGGAGAGACAGAGAAAAACCTGCGGCGGATTTTTGATGCTGCGGAAACTGGAGGGGCAATTTTACTATTTGATGAAGCCGATGCGTTGTTTGGTAAGCGTACTCAAGTTAAAGATAGTCATGATCGCCATGCCAATGTGGAAGTGAGTTACCTACTGCAACGGATGGAAGCCTATCAGGGTTTAGCGATTCTCACCACCAATCTCAAAGACGCCTTGGATCAAGCTTTTCTTCGACGTATCCGATTTATTCTCTCTTTCCCCTTTCCTGATGCCCAATCCCGATCCGAAATTTGGCAGCGAATTTTCCCAAAACAGACTCCCACTAAGAAACTTGACTTTAGAAAGTTGGGCAAGCTGAATGTAGCTGGCGGAACTATCCGCAATATTGCCATGAATGCGGCGTTTCTGGCTGCTGATGCTGGAGAACCTGTCATGATGAAGCATATTTTAGCGGCGACGAAAAGTGAATCTCTAAAACTAGGACGGATGCTGCTCAATACGGAGATTCAGGGTTGGGTATGATATCTGACTATATTGTTATTGAAACTTTACAATACTCAATTCTGGTTAACTCCCCCCTTTTTGGTGGGGTTTGGGATAAGCCAAGTTCTCTCTAACGCTGAGATTACTTGGCTTATAGACATGACATCAAAACGTTTTCACCGACTGACTGGGCGATCGCTCAAAAACCAGACTGCAATCCTAAACAAATCAACGCTAACAGCCCGCCTGTCAAATAAAACACACCGACAATTTGGGTTTCTGACCAACCGCTTAATTCTAAATGGTTATGAAACGGTGACATTTTAAATAGCCGTTTGCCCACCCCAGCCTCATCTTTGGTGGCTTTGTAATAAGCAACTTGGGCAATCACTGAGATTGATTCCCAACAGAAAATGCCACTGAGAACAAATAAACACCAGAGGTTCTGACTCAATAATCCTACTGCCGCCAGAGCGCCACCTAAAGCCAGGGACCCGGTATCTCCCATAAACACGGCAGCCGGGTGGCGATTATGCACGACAAATCCTAGACAACTGCCACTGAGACAAGCACAGAACACCATTAAACCCGGTGACGTTGGAGCAACGATCGCAGCCAATGCCAAAAGCGCGATCGCACAAGTCCCCCCAGCCAATCCATCCACCCCATCGGTAAGATTCGTGGCATTACTTTCCGCCGCCAGCACAAACAGCGCCAGGGGCCAAAACAGCAATCCTAAGGGTAAAACGATACCAAACGGTAGTGCGATCGCGGTAATACTAATCGGTTGACTTGCCGCCAGCCAAATACAAAACACCAACCCCACACTGATTTGCAGTGCCAATTTCAGGCGAGGGGAAATACCCTTATTAGAACGGCGGCGGATAATTTGCCAATCATCCAACCAGCCAATCATCCCATAAGCCAGGGTCACAACGGATACAACTAAGACATTAACAAACTCTTGCCCTGTCAGTGCCAATCCCGACCAAAATAGAGCCACCATTACCGCCACAGGTACAAAAAACACCCCACCCATTGTTGGGGTGCCAGCTTTTTGTAAATGGGTTTGGGGACCATCCTCCCGGACAATCTGCCCCATTTTCAGGGTTTCCAGAAAGGGGACAACCCAATACCCCAGTGCTGCCGTCACCACGGCACAAATCAACAGGGGCAAGGTCATCGATACTCCGGCGAACAGGGAGCGTTCCCCCAACCCATCTAGAATCAATGATCCCAGACTCAAACCAACGGCTAATAACGTCAAGAGGCTGGAACCGGTTAAATTAAACGACCGCCCAGAAGTTAATTTTGCGTCTATCACGGACAAAATATCCCTTTATCGAACTTCCTCACACACAATCAGACCCATGGCGTCTTAACGATTCCCGTGTGACCCACGGCACTGATGGGAATCGTAACATCAATAGGGTACTTGCAATCAATCCTTCAAGCAAATTTACTTATTGTTGCCAGATGATTCATCACGATCGCTAACGACCGAGCAACTAATAGCGGAAAACTGCCGCGATCGGTGCTTGAGCGGGTACTCGCTCAGATTCTACAGCAAAAACTGTTCCACCATTCAAAACCGTATAAACGGCTGCTAAATCCAATAAATCTTGGTCACCAGCCTGGTGTTGCTCATGTAGCTGCACCCTGTTGCTCTGTGGGTCAAAGCTACCCCACTGCTGATGGTCTACGGCGACAAACAACGAATCAATGCGTTGATTATAAGCCGCCTGCACTACTTCTTTCAGGGCATCAGAGGCTTGTTCCTGATTATTTCCAGAAAATTCTCTGAAGCGGTCAATTGCGTCTTTCTCTGCTTGTTGAAACTTAGGCTGCACGATTGCCCAGGCTTGGGTATGGAGATCTTCTGGCTTGGAGAGTTCTGGATTACCTGTAATGCCTTCGTCCAAAAGATGGGGGTAAGAATTGACTCGTTTATAAATCGGCAGGAGATAGTCTACACCTGCTAGCACTAGCGGGACTGTCTCATCTTGCAGAAACTCTTGTATCCCTTTATTCACTTGGCTGAAAAAACGTATGATCTGATTTTCGTGATCTTCATCCACACCTCGTCCATGCATAGTTCCCGGATCTGAACCGGGTAATCCGCCAGGGGAATAGGTTTCAGAGGACATGAATTGAGTTTGATTCTCAGAATCCTCATACTGAAGTACACTCATCAGACTTTCGGGGAGATTGTCAATATTCTCAGGCTGGATTTCCCGAATGCGATCGCGCCCTCCCACTAAGAGTCGTACTTGGTTTTGACTCAGTGCCAAGATATAGAAACACCCATCACCCGTCAGCAGTGGCATGAGTGGCTTGAGATGAAATTGGTCACCGACTACGACTAACTCCTCAAAATCAAGGGGTAGACGGTAATAGTGAAAGAAATTGGGAGCAATGAACAGAGCAAGTCCATGATTTTGATGGCGCCAAAACTCAGCTTGATCCAACTCTTTAGCGCTGTTGAGCATTTCTTTGGCATCGGCTGGGCGCATACCCTTCTCAATCAACTCGGCTTCGGCTTTTCCCCGGAGATTCTTGAAGCGAATGGGGTCTTGTCGGATTTCTGAACCTGCCGTATGCGTAGGCATAAATATAGAAACACACAATCCTTCTGGCTGTTTAACCAAGGTTTTGAGTTCGTCTCTCGATAGTAATGGCATAAAATTGAACTCCTATACTTCTCTTCAGTTGAAAAAAATCAAACGAACGAACAGGCAAGACAGCCAGCTAACCCTAAGGGTTAGAGGCTAAATCTCTGACGATTTTTTGGGGTCGGGCTGCGGTTTAGCCCCAAAGCCTAAGCTTGCCTGCCTTCATTTCAACGAAGATAGTATGCTCAATACATCTGCCTTACGATAGGAAAGTTATCAGGACTGACGCACTAAGGTTATTGGTTGAGACGGGGTGTAGGGTGTAGGTGTAGTCAGGAGTTGGGAAGCCTGAGGCTAAAATCGCGTAATCACCAAAACCAAGTCCGCCTAGCCTACAAGCTAAAACGGACTAACAAAGAAGTAAGCCGGAGTAGTTCACACGCTACCAAAGGTAGGAATTGGGCTATTCGTCGGACGACCAAAACTGGGTAGGTCAACATGAGTGATATTGCGATTCCTGACAGCTAGCCGATAGCTGACACTTTGCAACTCAGCATGAAGTTGGCGATTCTCTCGTTGTAAGCGGCTCACCTTCTCTCTCACCGGTGCCATGCGTTCAGCAAACTTCTGACGATAAATTTGGGGTAGCTCCTGAACCACCTGCTCTAACATGCGAGAACGGTCAGTTAATTCTTGCACAGACTGGCGCAACTGATAAATTTCTTGATCGCGAGTCGTAATCTGCTCTTGGTAAAATCTGACTTGCTGCTCCACATCTTGCAACTGTTCGCGCAAGACTCGCATTTGGGCTTGATGACGCTCAGAAACCTCGGCTGGCGGTTTAAAGTTCGCATTGCCTTTAACCAAGCGAAATAGCTCTTGAGAGAGTTGCTGCACGAGCTGATCTCTCAGATGTAACTCTTCCCGAAGGCGAGACACTTCAGTTTGCAGCGCTGGTAGGGTTGGGGTTTCAGTCGCGTTCACGATAGCAAAAAGCTCCAATACAATAGGGATTCCCAATAGCAGAAGGCGATGGGCAACGTCGCTCGGTGATGTGATTACCCTGTAGGAGGATGATATCACTACTAGGGTTATGCTTGACAAGTTAACTCCAAAATAGTCATCGTATTCGCGTGAGACTCCACCCTCAGCGAAGCAGGGTGGAGAGGAATAGC
>NZ_JBKHHI010000480.1:0-4726 GCF_046539235.1 Coleofasciculus sp. | reverse complement strand
GCGATCGCACATCCAAATCCTTTCCCCTAGAACCAGGCGATCGCACATCCAATCCCCAATTCCTCCAACCACCACCAGCCTTACATTTCAGCTTATCTCTCTAGGAACATGAACCAATGAGACAATTAGATACCAAACGCGATCGCATCCCCAATCCCCAACTTCTCCAACCACCGCCAGCATTACATTCCAGCTTATCTGTCAAAGGAATATGAACCAATGAGACAATTAGATACCAAACGCGATCGCACTCCCAATCCCATCCCCTAGAACCAAGCGATTACGTTACAAGTTTAATCTTCTAAGTAAACGCTAAATTTATAACTGTTTATTAGATATCAGCACCTAGATGTAATGGAGAATTATTTATGCCCTGCACTCGCGGTGATGGCAAGCTACATATTACCTATAACGAAATGGGTCAGGGAGATAACATCCTGATCACTTGCCCAAATGGTAATGTCGTTGTGATCGATTGTGGAACAGCACGGTGGGATGGCAATTTCTTTAACCCCCCAGGCATCCCTGCACAATTACGGGAAAGGGCAGTTCACACTGTTTTTGACAACTGTTTTCTGGGAACTAATCAGACAATCAATGTATTAATCTTAACCCATGCAGATAAGGATCACTGCAACGAATTGAAAAGCATTTTTAACCATACTTTGGCTGACGGTACACCTCGGATAAACCAGATTGATGCACTTTATCACAGTGGAAAGATTAATGATTATGAAGAGGGGTCAGCAGCTCATTATCTAACAAATGAACTTGTACCTATACATACATACGCTATCACGATCAATGACAAAAGCCAAACAATTAATGATAATCCTATCCCTGATTCAGCAGCAAACACTGCTGAAATTAATAAGACATCCCTTGTAGCCGCAACCAGACATTTTGTCAAAGTTCTGGATGGGACTGCTCCACACGGTCATAAAGAATGCGGTGTTTATATTCTAGCGAGTAATGTTGGAGCATATGCGGCGGGTGTAAAGGATAACAGTTCAGACGATAATCGCGGTAGTATCGTGACCTTGATCATTTATGGCGATAAAAAGTTTTTATTTATGGGCGACGGGACTTACCATACAGAAAAGTTTTTGCTCGATAAATATGGCGCTACTATTTCAAATGTCGAACTACTACACGCAGGTCATCACGCTAGCTATAATACATCGTCATCGTACTTGGGGGATACAAACAAGCCTCAGCCGATTAAGAATATTAATTTCATTGGTCGCGTTAACCCTCAATATCTTGCTGTAAGTGCAGCTTATGACAGCGGTCAATCCCTCAAACTCCCACGTTGGGAAACTATCAACAACTACATTAATGGTGCACTTAGGTTGGTTAGAAGAAATAATTTTGAAATCAATTGCTGGTGGTTTGTGCCTGCTGTATACGCGCCTTCAACAGGCAAAAACAAAAAAAAGCGGAAGACAGTCACCCCTGACCATAATGAGGTGGGGAGCAGAAAAACGCATCGTATGATCTCGTGTACCGGAACTCATGGTGTCCTCGACTACGATTACAAGGAACAGAATGATGGGCATGGCAACATCAGTATTGTTCGTTTTAGAAGGAGTGATCCATGAACAAGGAAACACTACTGAGCCTCCTGAATACGCACACGAGCAATCATCGATTAGACCTACCAATCGATTCTCTTCAATCGCCATCCGTTACCCAACAGTTCGATGCGTTTCTGGCAAGTGAAAATTTTATCCTCGATCCAGTCACCAATCAACAGGAGAACGGTAACACAATATCATTTACTGGAACAGGTGGCAATGCACTATTTAAAGGCATGACCCTCACAGCCCAATTCACCGCTGGCGATCCTGTTCAGCTTGTTCTCACTGCACAAGGTGGCGCAAATTGGAAACTCTACAACAGTTTACCTACGCTGCAATATACGCTGGGTGAAGCGCTACTTTTTGACAATGCCAGGTTGCAATTAGCATCCCAAACCATAGCAACTATCAGTACGGGTTTATGGTTCAATGGCAAACTAAATCTGTCCAGCAGCCTGGGTTTATTCCTATTTTTGATTGGCAGTACTGAATCAGTCTTCGCAGGTCAAATTACTACCCTGCAAGATGGCGTTCCCATCATGCAGTTGAACACCTCAGTCCGCAGCGGCACGAATCTTGAGTTTTTCTCTTTGGGGCCAATTACCCTTCGACTGATTAGTCAAGCGCAGCCTCCGTTGCGGGATGAAACACTCGCTCAACCCAGAATTTTCTTTGAATTTACCAGCAGTATCCAGTTTACGGCAAAAGGTCAGCCTCGATCAATTCCTCTGGTTGCTAGTATCTATAATGCTGCAACATCCATCAGAGTTGATGCAGATTTGACTCAGGGAATTGATGCTGCCTTAGATGAGATTAAAGCTTTAACAAACTCCATTGGACTCAATACTCTGTCATTTGGCGACTTTAAGTTAGAGAACATCATTAAACTGACTCAGCTAACACTCTACGTGAATCCCAGTGCATCGACCAAGTTGACCAATGTGGCTCTCCGCCTCAAGTCAGCTAAGTCTTGGGATTTGCTGAAGACTCCATCGGGGCAGCCGTTGCTAAGGCTACAGGAAATTTCCGTTACGGTGGGGTTGCGCTCGCCCTTTAGTGTTGCCAATTTGTCAGCTTATCTTGAAGGACGCATCCAAATTGGCGGCGGTTTATTAATTCTGTCGGTTGCTGCGTCATCGTCGCAAGATATTACTCTACGAGGCTATTTAGATAGCTATTCCCAGGTTACTCTAAGTGACCTGATGCATTACTTCCTGCACGATTCCAGCGATCGCACGCCATCTCTGCGAATTTACGAATTTGACATCTTGGTACAGCCCAGTCACCACTATGAATTATGGGCGAGCGTAACCGATTTGTGGTCAATTACGCTTAGTAATCAGAAAACATTCAGTTTAGATTCCGTCGAGTTGCGGCTCAGTTATACCTCAGCTAACCAACAGACCAATGCCCTAATGAGCTGTTTTCTGGGAATAGGCGGTGCGGCGCTTTCTATGACGGCTACCTACAGTACTACAGGAGGCTGGGATGTCAAAGGGGGTTTGGCTGAGGGGCAGTCGATCGAATTGGGCAATGTTCTAGCCGATCTAGAATACGGGTTTGAAGTTGAGCTGCCAGAGTTCCTTTACGAAATCCGACTGGATACCCTTTCGATTCATTTCAATACAACCCAAAAAGTTTTTGACTTTGTTATTGGAGGTGGCTTACCTGTAGAAGATGGATGGTTGGAAGTTGTTATTACAGTTCATGTTCAGCAGGTTGCCGACAGCCAAGGTAACAAACACTACGAATTCACCCTTTCTGGCATCGCAAAGATCGCCGAATTCCAATTCAAGCTCATCTTTTTGCACAACAGCACTAGCAATTATTTCTTGGCAACTTACTACCATAGCCAAGAGGCACGCAGTATAGCTGTACGGCAGTTGATTGGTAACATTTCTTCCAATATTGCTCAATATGTACCAAAAAATATCAAAATTGATTTAAAAGATGCTCTATTTGCCTATAGCAAAGCTACTGAAGGGTCTAAATTCCTCTTCGGACTCGACATCAGTGCTAACATCAACCTCTCCAACCTGCCCCTAGTGGGCAAAGAATTCCCCCCAAATCAAACAGTCGGTGTCGATGACTTACAACTCCTATTCGCTTCCAAACTATTTGACCAGACAGATTTAGACGCCTTTACACCGTTAATTCCTGAAGGCGTAACCCCACTACCTCAACTCAAAAACCCAGATTTAACCTCAACAGGTACTCAGCAGTCTTCTATCAAAGCAGGCTTAAACGTAGCCGCCCAGATAAAATTCGGCAACACCACTGAAACATTAGCGTTGCCAGTTTCAGGAACCACTCCACCAAATCCAGACCCCAATCAACCATCACCTCCTCCCTCTCCCAATACATCCGTATCCGACAACACCAAATGGTTCACCCTCCAAAAAACCTTCGGACCCGTCCACTTTGAACGAGTCGGCATCCAATACCAAGACGCCGCCCTCTGGTTCCTCCTCGACGCTGCCCTCTCCGCCGCCGGACTCACCCTCTCCCTCGACGGACTCTCCATCGGTTCCCCCCTCACCAAATTCGACCCCAAATTCAACCTCAAAGGCATCGGCATCGACTACCGAAGCAGCAGCGCCCTAGAAATCGGCGGTGCCTTCTTAAGGAAAGAAATCGAAAAAGACGGCAAAAAATACGAAGAATACGACGGCACCGCCATCATCAAAACCGAAGAACTCACCATCTCCGCCATCGGTTCCTACACCGAACTCAACGGGCACCCCTCCCTCTTCATCTACGCCACCCTAGACTACCCCATCGGTGGACCTGCCTTCTTCTTCGTCACCGGACTCGCCGCCGGATTTGGCTACAACCGCACCCTCAAACTCCCCCCCATCGAACAAATCGCCCAATTCCCCCTCATCCAAGAAGCCATTCGCCAAACTCCCCCCTTCCCTGCGAGTGTTGGGGGGCAGGGGGGGCTAGGTCAACCCGACATCACCCAAAAACTAGAAAGCCTCAAACAATACATCCCCCCAGCAACCGGAGAAATCTTTTTAGCCGTCGGCATAAGATTCACCTCCTTCAAAATCATTGACTCCTTCGCCCTCCTCACCATCGCCTTTGGCAACCGCCTTGAACTCAACCTCCTCGGCATCTCCACCCTCATCGCCCCCCCAGAAGCC
>NZ_JBKHHI010000479.1:0-4737 GCF_046539235.1 Coleofasciculus sp. | reverse complement strand
GGGAGATGGGGGAGCAGGGGGAGCAGGGAGAGCGGATTACCAATGACAGATGACAGATGACAGATGACAAATGACAAATGACAAATGACAAATGACAAATGACAAATCTTACTAAACCCTCATTCCGAGACGCCGTTAAATCAGGGGAATTCTTAATTACGGCAGAGGTTAGCCCCCCCAAGGGAGGTGACGCTAGCCAGATGATTAACTTGGCAAAACCGCTGAAGAATCGCGTCCATGCGGTTAATATTACTGATGGATCTAGGGCAGTGTTGCGGATGTCTTCTTTAGCCGCCGCCGCTATTTTAGTCCAACATGGGATAGAACCGATCTGTCAGATCGCTTGCCGCGATCGCAATCGATTGGGGTTACAGGCGGATCTAATGGGGGCGCAGGCTTTGGGCATTCGTAACATTCTTGCCCTCACTGGCGATCCGGTAAAAGTCGGTGATCATCCTGACGCCAAGCCCGTTTTTGATCTAGAATCAGTACGTTTGCTCCAGCTAATCAGTAAACTCAATCGCGGTTTCGATGCTAATGACAAGCCGTTGTCCGATGGCAATACAGACTTATTTGCTGGAGCCGCCGTTGACCCTCAGTTAAAAAGTTGGTCTGGATTACAACGCCGATTTGAGCGTAAACTAGAAGCGGGTGCCCAGTTTTTCCAGAGTCAACTGATTGCTGATTTCCAGCGGCTGGAAAAGTTTATGGATAAGATTGCGGCTGACACCGATAAGCCGATTTTAGCGGGGATATTTTTGATTAAATCGGCAAAAAATGCTCGATTTCTGAATAAATATGTTCCCGGTGTTAATATTCCCGAATCAATTATTGATCGACTAGCAGAAGCCGCCGATCCACTGCAAGAAGGGATGAAAATTGCCGCTGAACAAATCCAACTCGCGAGACAATTGTGTCAAGGTGTGCATATTATGGTGATTAAGCGAGAAGATTTGATTCCCCAGATTCTGGATTTAGCGGAAATCCCACCTCTGAATCGGTAAAATGAATTTCATAGACCGACATGTTTTCGGTTGCGATCGCGAGGTTCCAGATCTGCCATGGCACGTCTGGGAGTAGGGAAAGAGACAGTAATCGTGGTTAAGAGTAGGTCTTTCAGCATTCGTCAGGAGAGATTGGCTGATAGAGTGGGCAATGGCTCACCTTCCAGGCAATGTCCTGATTGACCGACTGGGAATGAGGATAAATCAGGTGTACTAAAACGTCAAAAATCATGTTTTGAACATTAAGTATTTTGACGTTGAATTTTTGGGTTTATATTCAAGCTCCGAAGTAAGATTAGGGGCTTGATTTGAGGACAAAGGAACGGATGAATAAGACGGTAGATACCGAAATTTGTAACGTTACAGTGTATGATAACCAGGCGTTAGTTACGCGCCGAGGCGTTGTACAGCTAACGGGTGAGGAACGGGAACTGGTGATTGCTAATTTGCCCGTAACCCTGCTGAGTGAGTCCGTTCAGGTGTCGAGTATGGGTCATGCAGGGGGGCGATTATTGGAGGTACGGACGGAAAAAACCAGCACTCGTGAAGCGACTCACCCCAAAGTGAGCCAACTGTCCGAAGAAATTGGTCAGTTAGAAGATCAAAGACGCCAGGGACAAGATGCACTGACTCTGCTGAATTTACAGCGGAATTTTATCAAAAATTTAGGCAATCAGTATCTGGAACGCTTGACAAAATCCCAAAATCCTGAACCGTTGGATTTGACTCAAATCGGGGAATTGCTGGATTTTGTCGGAGAACGATGGCAGAATTTATCTGGTGCGATCGCGCAACAGGATCAGGAGCAGAAACAGGTTAACACTCAGTTACAGGCGGTGCGAGGGCAGTTTCAGCAGCTCTCTACTCCACAGGTTCATGAGAGTTTTAATATCATTGTCACCCTAGAACCAGCGGGGGCGGGGGAATTAGCGCTCTTAGTTTCTTACCGAGTTAAGGGAGCAAGTTGGCAACCCGTCTATGATGTCCATTGGCAAGATAGCCAGCAAACCGCCAGACTCAGTTATCTGGCTCAAATTACCCAAACCACGGGTGAGGATTGGTTGGGTGTAGCGCTTACCCTTTCCACCGCTCAACCGGGGGTAGGGCGACAAATTCCGCCGATTACACCCTGGTATATTGATTTGCAACAGCCTAGCGCTTTGGCAAATCGGACAACAACCAACCCAAAGGAGCATAACGCACCTCGCCCCACATTGGTGAATATGCCCTTTGCGGGGATAGCGCCAGAACCTGAACCGACGATAGATGAAGAGATAGAGCGGTTGAGAGCCGAAAAGGAACTGGAGGAAAGTCCGGGACAAAAGGGAATTGTGACGTTTACCCTTGACAGTAAAGCAACGATTCCCAGTGATGGGGTGAGTCACAAGGTTGCCATTTTCCACAGAGATGATTATCCCTGTCGGGCTGAGTATGTGGCGATGTCGCGCCAACTTAATTTTGCTTACCTGAGAGCAACGGTGATGAATCCCTTGAATGGCGTTACTTTATTACCGGGACAGATAACTATCTTTCGCGATAATACGTTTATTGGTACTAGCGAAATCCAGAATATTGCCCCGGGTCAAGATTTTCAAATCGATTTAGGTGTGGACGATGGGCTGAAAATTGAGCGGTATTTGGTGGAACGACAGATGGATAAGAAGCTGATTGGCAATCAGCAGCGGGAAGTGGCGACGTATGGGTATCGGTTAACGGTGGCAAATTTACGGGAGCAAGAGGCACAGGTTAAGGTGATGGAACAACTTCCGGTAAGTTGTCATTCTCAACTCAAAGTTCGGCTCACGGATGCTCATCCTCATCTGGAAATCGGTGAGTTGGGTGTGTTGGAGTGGTTACTGACTTTGCCTTCCCTTTCTTGTCAGGAGTTGTCCTATCAGTTTACGGTGGAGTATTTGCCGGAATTTAGGGTGATAGGATTAGATGTTTAGCCATAATACTCCTTTCCCGCCAGAAGAATACCAATTCAGTTTTTCCGCCCAATCAGGATTTGCGCTATCTGGCGATAGGTAATCTTAGACCGGGAAGGGAGTAAGAAAGCACAATGATTAAAAGAAACCTTTATGCCTAGCGAGTTAACTGCTGAGATTCTAAGACAACATTCTGTCAGTTCCCTAATCTCAACCGTTAACTTTAATTGTGTCCACCTACTTATCTGATACAAAAGCTAATCTTAGCCTTTTTGGGTCACGGCTCTGTAAATGGCATAAATTTTATAAAGGAAAAAGTGAGAGTTGTTCAACGAGTTCTTTCCCTCGCGGTTTATCTCCTTGAATCAAACTGTTAAGATAAGTGCCAATGGCTTTTGCTAATTCAACAGGTACAGCATTCCCAATTTGTTTATACTTAGACGTTATTGACCCACAAAAAATCCAGTCGTCAGGAAAGGTTTGGATTCTAGCACACTCTCGCACAGTCAAAGGACGCAGTTCTACAGGGTGACACATATCTGTGGCTTTTTGCTGTGGACTTGTCGTCACAGTAGGTGAAGGCTTATCCCAGGACAATCGCCTGTAAAATCCAACTTTACCACCCCCTGACTTGTAAGCACCTCCCATTGCTTCTTCTTTCAAATTTTCAGGTAAATATCTCCAGTTTTGTCCTGATTTGAGTAGTCTTAAATACTTTAAGCGCTTTTCTGAATAAGGTGTAAACTCAGGATTTTGTTCAACTAAATTTTTTAAAGCATCTCGTAAAGTACGCCACTTGGATAAATCTCTACCGCTTTGACAATGGGTAGCCAAAGGAAATGTAACAGATTCACCATCTCTGGAACCAATAAACACAACCCGCTCTCTATTTTGAGGAACCCCATAATCGGCAGCTTCTAAAAGGTTGTACACCACCTTGTATCCAAGTTCGTGCATTTCTGCAAGTACCACCTGAAGGGCTGCACCTCTCATTTCGTCCGGTTCTAAAGGTGGATAATCTGCACCCCTTTGGTTAATTGGTCGGTGACGAATAGCAGCAGAAAGTAACCCTTTCACATTCTCCATCACGAAAAATCGGGGTTGAATTTCTCGAACAACGCGGACAAACTCCATAAATAAACTGCCACGAGGGTCTAAGACTGAAGCCCTTTTTCCTGCTGTACTAAAAGGCTGACAAGGTGCGCCACCCACCACCAAGTCCACCTCATTCGGGCGTAATGCTCTCCCCTTACCTAAAACTCGACCCCCTTCTAAAAGTAAATCTTGGGTGCTGATTGTTTCAATTTCTCTTGGGACAGCACTTTCATGAAGATAGGGTCGGTTAAGGGCTATGGTTTTTACCGAATCACGGTCTTTCTCAACCACGCTTACGGTATGAAATCCGGCTAACTCTAAACCTAGATCTAAACCAAAAGCCCCTGAAAACAGAGAAATAGAAATAGCTTTGCCATCTATCACGGCTGTCACTCCTACGCTAAATTACCCTTCTTTTTTTACTTTATATTAGTTAACCAGACAGTGGTTTAAACCACTGGCTAAAAGCTCAATTCGTCTAACGACGACTGGATAAGCTGTCATGCATATGAATTAGGTATAGGTAGTGAGCAAGATGCAAAGCCTGCGGCATGGCTTCGCTAAAGCCTGCGGCATGGCTTCGCTAAACACACTACAAGGATGAGAGCCATTCTAGACATTCAGGTTTGAATGCCGAACAGCTTCAGACTTCTAGTCCATTTTAATGGACTTAAGCTATTAGCCCGGAGTTTGAACTCCGGGCTTTTGCT
>NZ_JBKHHI010000478.1:0-4738 GCF_046539235.1 Coleofasciculus sp. | reverse complement strand
GGGAGATGGGGGAGATGAGGGAGATAAGGCTTCCCCATCTGCGACTATAGGCTGCAACTTATTATCCGCCAGGGTTTTTAGTAGGGTGGATACCAGGGAGATTTGACTGGGAATAATGGTATTGATGGGAATAGATAACAACAGCGACGCTACGGAATCAGCTGCCCCTTGGTGAATGGCGGCTTCAATGGCTAGGTAGTTGCTGCGAACAAACTGTCCAGAGTTCTCAGATAGGTGTTCTCCAAATAGGTGAGACATGAGGGTTGTCAGTAAGTCGGTGTCTGATGCGGCGTGATACCCGACAACGGTGGCGATAACCGGACGCCAGGTGGCGTGGATATGGTCTCCAGGTGTGGGTTGGCTAGGGGAGGCTTCGATGAGGGGGGCGTGGAGGGCGGTAAACCAGGATGCACCAAAGGGGGTATCGGCGGTTTTGAGGAAGGATGGGAGTCGCTTTTGCAACAGTTCAATCGCTTTGTCTTTTTCCTTGAAGGATTCGGACACGGGTTGGGTGAGGATGGTTAGCAGGAATTCTCGCTGTATTTCTGGTGGTACATTGGGGGTTAAATAAAGGTCAATGACAATGGCACGAACGTTACCGCCAAATAGAGTATAGTGAGCCTTTAAGGTGTTTAGTACCTCTAACTCAATTGGCTGATTTTTTCGGGGACGCTGATGGGCATAAGTCCCCAGCAGCTTACCAAAGATAAGATACCGTTCGTCTTTTTTCGCCTTAGTTTTGGCAGTGCGTTGGGTAATCGCATCGATGGCGGCTTGGAAACGGGAACCGGAATCGGATGTTAGCCGGACTAATAGTTCAGCGGCTATCTCGGTGGCTTTGTTAATTAAATCGTTGTTGACTTCCTCTAGGAGTTTGACGACAACCTGCCAAACCATGTCTCCATGACGTAGGGGGGCGGAGTTGGCGGCGATGAGTAAGGCTTCATGGAAGCTGTACTCTTTGGTGAGGGCGATGGATAGTAATTGGGGGAGAATCGATGCTGATTCGGGTTCATGACGGGAGACAGCGGCAAAGGCGACGGAACGGAAGGGGAGGATTTGTTGGGTGTCTAATTGGTGAGACAGGCGATGGAATTCGTTTAAGTGGACAAGGGTGAGGAGTTGGCGTAAGACTGTCCACAGGTAGTATCTGGAATAGGTGGTTTGGGATGTGTTGAGTTGGGATTCTAATCGTTTTCGTTCCTGTTCCCCTGTATCTGTTCCGTACAACCAACGAGCGATCGCGTATTCTAGAAAGGTTTGGTGGAAAAATATGATCCGCTTCCCGCCGATTTCTTTGAGAACCCCGTCGCTTTTGAGTTCGGAGTAGGCGATGGCTTCGATTTCATTGAGGTTGAGTGTACTTTCATAGATAAAGTCTCGCAGTCGTTCCCCGGATTGGGTGTACATTGATTCTGCCAGGGTTAGGCATAGTCGTTCTTTTGCCATGGACACCTGGAGAGATTGTTGGGTTTTACGCACGTTGGCAATTTTCCAATCCCAGTATTTGGCATAGAGTTGGCTGACGGTTAAGTTGAACTACAGCATCGGGTTCATTATTTACCTCACCAACAACAATGTGCGCGAAATCCCGAATTTCGCCAAATGATGGCACAAAGTATTACCCGCGCCCAATTGCATAATCAGTCTGTCTTGCTAGGGCGGTTAAGGGATTGTGGGTTGGGTAAACCGATCAAGTCGGCGAGGGATGCGATCGCGCGGTTGATGGATAATTTGCCGATGGCGGATTCGGTCAGGGTTTTGCGGTGTTATCAACGCAGGGGGAGTGCCTATTATGTTCGGGCTTTAATGGCTGGATTGATGCCGTCGTTGAGTTTATCTTCCCTCCATTGCTGTCAGGGGATAATTTCGGAATTTGCTGTATCGAATCGGAAGGGTTCTCGTTTATCCCGTCATCCGATTCACTGTTTGTTCAGTTTGGGATATCTTTTATTAAACCATCATATTTATGCCTTGTTGTCAAGGGTCGGATTGCACAGTCACTGGGGAAATTTGCATATTCATCGTGACCATTCTCCGGCGTTGGTGGCTGATTTTATGGCGGAATTTACTGTTGTGTTGGTGGATGCGTTGGTGGTGAATTTGTGGCGATGGGGGGTGTTTGGCGTTGATGATTTTACGGTGTCTGCTGGGGGAGATGAGGTGTATTTAACGATTAAGGGGATTGAAAAGTTTATCACCTATTGGCAGAAACAATTGCCCACTTCAGTTAGCCATTTAGTGACTGGTTATCCGGTGAGTTATCAGCAGTGTTTGGAGTTACAGGTGCAAGGGTATATTGCTTGTTTGCTTGGGGATAAGGAAGATTATCAACCCTTTGTTAGTAAATCCTAAAGTACAGAAACCGTAGGGGCGCATAGACGTGCGCCCAATTGACTTGCCATTAGATTATTGACAAAAACGGGATGTTCTTTTCCCTTTTGCCGTTTTTTTCCTTGAGTCTGACTGATGACATTTTATCTGGTTTGCTACGACATTGTGAAAGATAGTCGCAGGACTAAGGTGGCTAATATGCTGGAAGGATATGGGATGCGAGTGCAGAAATCTGTGTTTGAGTGTGTTCTGAATGACCAGCAATATGAATCGCTGCAAAAAAAATTGCTGAAGCATTTGAATAAGAAAGAAGACCAATTGCGATTTTATCCTTTAGGGGTTCGTTATCGAAAAAAGGTGGTTGTGTTAGGGATACAGCCGGAAATGGTAGTTGATGATCCGGCGTTTATTGTTTAGCGCACGGGGCGTCAGTGTTAGGGACCCACGGGGCGTCGGTGTTAGGGCGCACGTCGGTGCGCCCCTACGAGAATGACAAAGGAGGAAGTAAAAATGACGACTTATCAACAAGCGTTGGATGATTTTGGCATTATTCAATTACTTCAGAAGTTAATTGTCGATACTCCTGTGCAATTGGATTCTGAAGAACGAGAAAGTTTGGCGGCTTTCCTGATTGAACAGCTTACTCTCTGTTTGGATCAGTCTTTGATTGTTCAATGTCTTCAGGTGATGAATTCTGGGGATAAAATGATGATTTCTGACCGAGTTTCTTTGGCATTAGCGGGAATGGCGGTACGGGTTTTTACCCCCAAGAGTCCAGTTTTTCCTGATGAGTCAAAGGCTGGGTTTCAAATTGGCGATCGCGTAGCGTGGAAACCTCTATTTAATAATAGCCCGGATTGGGGTGTGGTTATGGGTCGTTTCTATGCTTATGGGCGTCAGGGTTGGCAATGGGGTTGGCAGTATGTTGTCTGGTTAGATGAAGCGTCTCCTAGTTCAGTTTGGACGGTGGCGGATACGGCTTGGGAAGAGGATTTACAACCTTTAGAGGTAGAGGGAACACAACTCTTATTTAGTCAGCTTTAGCTGACTTGAGGTTTTAGCCTTGGGTTTTAACCCAAGGCGGTTGGTGAGACTGATGCAAGATGCAAATTTTAATGGGTTTTAGCTTTGACGCGGAACGTTAATTCACGGCTTGATGCGGGATATTGTCCCATTTTTTCCACATTTTCTTTCGTTTAAATTAGGAGTAAATGTCTATGACTCCCCGTCCTTTGACGCAACGGGAACGTGATTTAATTGAATTCTATAGTCACTGTGAATTGGGAATGACACCGAAACAATTTTATCGCAAGTGGCAAGTCACTTATGAAATGATAGCGGCGATTTGTTTTCGGTCTTTATCGACGGTTAATGGCTGGTTTGCCCGGGGACGACATTATCGTCGTCCGATGCCGAATGATTTGCGAAATTTGGCGCTGATGAATTTTGTGTTAGAGCATTTTGAGGAGATTCCGGAAGAACTTTGGTCGTTGTTGTGTCGCCCTTCTAGAAATCAAGGAAGTTGATTATCACTAGCAATAAATTGAGTTAATGTCTATTCCATTTTGGCATGGTTTTGATTGCCTGACTCAATTACGTTAGGAAACGTGCGATCGCCAGGATGTTCTGAACTTGATGAAACCCAGGGTTAGGGATGGATTGGGGTGAGATTGCGATCGCACGGTGTCTGTGATTGGGGATGGATTGGTCATGAAACATGGTGACTGGTTACGCCTTCGCGTTGAGGGGGAGAAAATTTGTGCTGTTCTCCGACAGAAGGGTTATGACTGTCAAAAACAAGGGCGTCGTTTGTCGTGGTGGGTGAGTCAATCGGGTAGCTATTGTTATCGTTTGATTTATTTCCCAGCACCTGTGGAGGAGTGGCGTTTGCTTCCTGATAATACTCATCCTTCTAGAAAACGACTTCTGTCACTTCTTAAGCAGATTTTGGAGAGTATGAGAGGAGAAAGCTTGATCGGATTGGCGGAGGATCAGGTATGTTTATCGTCAGGAGAGGATGATTCGCACCCTTGGACAATTGTCCGTTTATTACCTGATGCGAGGTGCTGTACGGTAGCCCGATTTTGTAACCGTCAGGATGCGGATGATCAGGTGAGATTTTTGCAGCGCTATGTACCAGGGGCAAAGTTTGAGGTGGTGTTCGATCCACAGTAATCGGGTAGGGGTCAGGCGATCGCTGAAAGCATTGTTTTTTCGTTGACCCCTACAAACCTGGCTCTGGGTAAGGGTTTGAGGCTTTGAGTTGAGGGAATTATTGAGAATGAGTTGCAAGTATTCGCCTCAGATCTTGACCCCTACAAAATTGGGGGTGTAGAATTGGCTCAGAGAGAGGCTCCTAGAGGGTGGCTCTTTAGACTTCCCTAGAAGTCGAATTAATGGAAAC
>NZ_JBKHHI010000477.1:0-4752 GCF_046539235.1 Coleofasciculus sp. | reverse complement strand
ATCCGCATTTTCCTGCTTCAGGACGGCAATTTCCTGGCGCAGACTGGCATTCTCCCACATAAGCTGCTCTATGGAGGGGTGGTTAGGTTGCATAGGTGCGATCGGCTTTTTCTGGACGAGGTATAGTTTTCATATCAATCTGTTCAGCCTTATTTCGGAAAAAATGTCATTCGTCATTCGTCATACTCGCTTCGCGAGAAGCAAGCTACGTCATTCGTCATTTGTCATTTGTCATTTGTCATCTTCCCCCGCTCCCCCATCTCCCCCAGCCCCTTTGCCCTAACATCTTTCTGATGAGGGAAGTCAAAATGCATCGGGCGTATCACGCTTAAATGGAATGGCACTGACTTAAAATTCAGCCCTGAACTAAAGTTCGGGCTAAAAGCTCTAACCCGTTTTAACGGGTTAAATACTTACCTAGTAGGCTTTAGCTCACTTGAGCTTTGACAAGGAAATTCATGTCTTGGCTATACAAGTCAGCAATATTCCTCTTAAGCGTGCCATTCCTCTTAAATGACAGGTAACTATGGGAGGATGAGGTGCGCCAACTTTTAATTCAAGTGCCACGAGGACAAGGAGATAAGGTTCTCGATATGGCTAAAGCCCATCAGGGAACAAATTTGGCTCGGTTTGAAGCGTCTGATACCGAGGAACAAATAGATTTTGTGATTACTTATGTTCCCAATCGTCAGGTTGAGCAGTTGCTAGAAGCCTTAGATACTCTGCCTGACTTATATGTGACATTAGTGCCTCGAGGGATGATGCCCCTCAAACCGCCCCTGTCAGAAGCCCCGCAACAAGTGAAAGAGGTGCAGCTACGCAGCCCCCTGGAGATATTCTTAGCGGGGTTGCAGAGTGTTGGTTCTTGGAAGGGATTTCTGGGGTATGCGGCTTGTGCAGGTGTGGTGGTTTGGATTGGGTTGTTTACCAATACCATTTATCTACTCACCGCCGCGATGCTGATTGCACCCTTTGCAGAACCAGCGATGAATACCGCGATCGCAACGGCACGAGGCGATTTATACTTACTTAAGCGTAGTGTCATCCGCTATGGTGCAGGGATTGCGGTGACGGTGCTTGTGGCGGGGATTTTGAGTGTGATTATGCAACAGCAAGCACCCACCAGTCTGATGATGGCGAGTTTTAAGGTATCATCGGTTACGATCCTCCTCCCCTTAATTGCCGGAACCGCAGGGGCGTTGAATCTCATCCAATCTGAACGCAGTAGTCTAGTTTCCGGAGCCGCCGTGGGTGTGTTAGTCGCTGCATCCTTAGCCCCAGCCGCCGGATTAGTGGGAATGGCAGCCGCGATCGCACGCTGGGATATGGTGGTGAATAGTCTGTTCCTGCTTGTGCTTCAGTTAGCCGGGATTAATTTTTCTGGCGCGATTGTCTTCCGTCTGGTGGGGCTTTCCGCCACGGGCGCTCGCTATAACCGGGGAAAGCGGTGGTTGTTTCCTGTGGGGTTGGGAATTGGGGCGGTTATCATGGCAGGGTTGTTAACCGCGCAACTTTGGCAGGAACCCACTTTACAGCGTACCTCACTCGAACAGCGTACCTCAACAGAGATTCAGCAGGTGGTGCAGGAGAGTGATTTGGCAAAACTGGTGCAGTCGAATGTGCAGTTTACGCGGACTAAAATTGAGGGGCAAAATACACTACTGACGGTAGTTTAT
This sequence comes from Coleofasciculus sp., assembly GCF_046539235.1. Classification (GTDB taxonomy): domain Bacteria; phylum Cyanobacteriota; class Cyanobacteriia; order Cyanobacteriales; family Coleofasciculaceae; genus Coleofasciculus. Next base: position 3,076 of record NZ_JBKHHI010000477.1, on the reverse strand, counting down.
GTCCAGCGTAACCCGGAGGTAACGGCTTCTACGGAAACCATTCAGACACAGTTAACCGAAGCAATTCAAAGCCATTTACTGGAGACGGATTTCAATGTTACACCCTTAGTCCAGGTGAATGTGTTGGAATTGCCAGATGTTTCAAGAAAATAGGGGAATGGGTGTACAACGATTATTCGCGATCGCAGACACTTCAGTGTTGAACATATCATTAACCACGCTGCTAGCCTTAATCTTCGCCATACTCCTGGCGCTTGTCCATCTATTTGGTGGACAAATGCGCTTTCTTGATGTGATTCCTCGCAGTCAGTGGTTATCATTCGCCGGGGGAGCATCGGTGGCGTATGTTTTTGTGCATTTATTGCCAGAACTCAATCAGGGACAACGAACCATTGAACAGACAGAAGGATTTGCGATCGCGTTTTTGGAAAGCCATGTTTATTTAGTCGCACTTCTGGGATTAACGGTATTCTATGGGTTAGAACATCTGGTGAAAGTGTCGCGGCAAAATAAGCAAAAGCCGGGGAGTTTGCTCTCTCAAGGAATCTTTTGGTTACACATTGGCTCGTTTTCCTTTTATAACCTTTTAATTGGTTATCTACTTATTCATCGCGAGGAACCGGGAATAGAGAGTCTCTTATTCTTTTTTATCGCCATGGCGTTGCACTTTTTTGTCAATGACTATGGATTGCGGGAGCATCACCAAGACGCCTATCATCGGGTAGGGCGCTGGGTTTTAGCTAGCGCAATTTTGTGCGGTTGGGCGATTGGACAAGCCACGGAAATCTCTCCCGCCGCCCTAGCGGTACTATTTGCCTTTCTCAGTGGAGGAATTATCCTGAATGTGATTAAAGAAGAACTACCCGAAGAACGGCAAAGTTGCTTTTGGGCATTTGCTTTGGGGGCAATTGCCTATGCTGGGTTGCTCATTTTGGGTTAGATGTTTGGGCTATTTAGGACAAATAGTCGCGTCTTGAACTATCGATGGCGAATCAAGCACTTTCTTCAGATTTTCCATATTTAGCGTAGACCTGTTGAGGGGTAGCTGGCATTACGTTATAGTATTCTTCGCTACCGTTGCTCTTGCCAATCGGAGCTTGGTATCCACAGACAAACTCTGCTGTGCCGTCACTGAAGATATAAGCCCCACTGTAGTACCCCTCTTGGTCAGGACTTCCAAAGGTTTCTTTTATAATTTTGGTTTTGTTGTTCATTTTTTTGCTCATCGAAAATCTCCTTCTCAGTAGTCGGACACAATTAAATACTCCTCCTGATCATAAAGCCTTTTCTGATATTTAATATTAAGTTTAATGTCAAAGAAAACGGAACTCAGCCATCCTTATCCTTTAAGTAATCTGAATAACATCCAAATAAGGCTGGTGGGCAGTGCCCACCCTACGGTATATTAAGGGTTTCGGTGAGCAAACAAGCTAGATTATTTGCTAAGACTTTGAACCCGTTTTAACGGGTTTTAGCTTTTAGCCAGAACTTTAGTTCTAGGCTTAATTAATAGGCTTAATTAAGATAAAGCCCCCAAAAAATCAGTTATTTCTCTCACCAACCACTTTTGCTCTGATCGGATTAAAGCTATACCTAACCAATGCTTACGCCGATGCGACTGTAGCAAACACACGGTTATCGTTTTTCTAAGTAACGGTAACTTTATTTTGTCCAGGTTTATCGGATTTATATCAGCCAATTGCCCCCGATCATTCCAGTAACATAAACCCAAAATCCACCGTTTTATCTGGAAGCCATTTAGACTAATTTCGATCCAAGTGCGAGACGTGGCACGAATTAAAAAACTCCCGATACTAAACAGTCCTATCATAACATAGATACTCAGAAATAAAAGACCAATAACGAGGAAGCCAATACATCCATTTAATACCCAGTTGTAGATGGTTGTGGCAAATATAATATCTGGATAATGATTGAATCGAATAGTTTCATAAATGTTACCAGAAAATGATGGTATAGCGATAACTTGAACCAGAAGCAAACCGATCAGATCCCACAACAGTAACGGTAAAATGGGTTTGATTATACTAGTCAGTTCCCTTAATAAACGGAAGCGATCGCGTTGTCGCCCTATCGGTTTAATTTCTAGAATTAATTTGTTCGGCGTCTTGAGTAAGGCAATCCGCTTTTGCGGCGATTGGTAAAAAAGTTGTCCTATATTTTGGCTCAGTTTCTGTTTCCCTTGCCAGACAGATAAGGCATCTTTCGCATTAGCAAAACGATAGGCGATCGCAGGGTCTAGGATTCGCTCTAACCAATCGGCAAACTCTGGCAAAATTTGGACATGAGGGCGAAACTTAATTTTGAGCTGATGCTGAGGGAAATCAGCCGGAGATTTTCCGGTTAATAAAAATAGCAATGTTGCACCTAATTCATATAAATCCGTGGATAATACCGCTTGACCTCGGTATTGTTCGGGAGCCATATACCCGAATGTTCCTACTATCGTACTACCTCCCATTACGGTATGATAATAGGTATCGGAAACTGCACCAAAATCAACCAGAAATACTTCTCCATTTTTGCTGAGAATAATATTTTGGGGCTTAATATCGCGATGGATAATCGCTGGCGTACATTGTTGTAAGTAAACCAGTATATTTAATAATTCAATAGCTAAACGTTTTACGGTAGTTTCCTTGGGCTTCCAGCCCAGTTCTACTAATTCAGCTAACGACTTTCCCGGAGCGAGTTGCTGTACCAGATAAAAGTTACGGGTTTCCGGTGTATCTACCTGAAAATACGCTAAATACTTGGGAATCGCGGGATGATTCAGTTGCGCTAGAATTTCGGCTTCTCGTTTAAATAAGTCTAGGGTTTTCCAGTCGCTCATCTGCCGTATGGATAGGGATTTTATTGCCACAATTTGACCCGTTTTTAAGTCTTCAGCCTTATAGGTTGTCCCGATACCTCCTTGTCCTAAAATATTGAGAATACGATAGCGTTGAGCTATGATTGATTGACGAGAATGGAGTTGTGGTATTTTCATTAATCGGTTTTTTAAATTAAATTCCTGTTCAAATAAGGTAGCGAGATTTGAATAAATTTAAATAAT
>NZ_JBKHHI010000476.1:0-4762 GCF_046539235.1 Coleofasciculus sp. | reverse complement strand
AGTCCGCGCAGGCGGACTTTGTTTGTGTAGCTGCGATTTCTAATCGCCAGGGCTGTCTAATCGCCATGGCTGGGGGAGGGCGGGTTTTGTATGAAAGTTATCGGTTATGTTTTGATCTGTTAGTTCCTAAACCCGCCCCTACAGATGGCGTTTACGGGAAGCTATACCGACACCCGCAAGTGCAATTAAACCCAGAATAGACGCAGGTTCAGGGACAGTCTGAGAGGAATTGATTGGATCTCCTGTGACCAAAATGTTATCAAACGACAACAACTCTGTGGATGCAGTGGTGTTAAGCTGCACTTTCACTTGTAATGTACTACCATCACCGATCGCTTGATTCACCGTTTGATTCCTGAAAACCCCAGACTGGGTAATTAAGTCAGCTGCTAAAAACTCAACATCATCCAGTAAATAGGAGACAATAAAGTAATCTTTGTGACCAATCGGGCTGTTTTCCTCATGTTCAAAACTGACATCACTGGCGAAAGCATCCAACGATAACGCCAGATTACTAAATCCAGAAATATCGAGTTTTGGACTCAGCCACGCTGGAAATAAGGGATTAAGATTACCCCCAGAGGTACATCTTACATTCGGACAACCCGCGTTTGTATCACGAGCGGTGAAAGCTTCAGCCTCGACTCTGAAGTAATCGTTGGAGTCAAAGAGAGCCGCATCGTTTAATTCAATTGACCAATCCACCCCAACTACATCTGTAGCTGCTCCGCCTGTTGCTCCTTTGCCGTTTTGACCAGAGAAGTCTTCCGCATACAAGGTAAGGGCTTGTGCATTCTCAGGAACAAAGATTAAGCCTAAGACCAAACTTAAACTTGCCAACACTGTTTTTTTCATACTTTTTTAACAATACTGATAACTGTGCTATTTTCTAGCGTAGAGTCATCAGTTCGCCAAGGCAAGCAAATTACGTTAACTTCATCAGCTTTTCATATAACCCAACCTGAAATAGAGTAATTTTTTTCCGAGAATTGTTTCAAAAATGCCCTGTTTGAGTTAGTTTGGCGATAACGCCTGGAATCATTTCTCGGATTTCCTCTTTTATTTAGGGGAGTCTAAGCTGTCATCCATTTAAATTGGGAATGGGTAGCGAGCTGGCTGGCTCGCACTACAAGGATGAGAGCCATTATTGACATGAAGGTTTAAATGCCGAACAGCTTAGACGTTTACACAAACTTGATCAAATGTCGCCTTTTTACGGTTTACCAATCCCATCCTCAAAAAGACGCCATTCCCAGCATCGCCATAAACGCCCAATAGGAAATCCAGCCACTGACTAGAACCATCACTGGAACCAATAACGCGGCTGTCTTTTCTGAGAAATTGGCGATTTGCGTGCAACCGCTATACAGCGTCAGAATCGTGTAGCAGCTAGTGAATACGGTGATCATTACCATGAGTTGACTCGGCAAATTGGACGAAATCCCATTAGCGATCGCTAAAATAGTTAATGGGATCAGTGTCGCCCCAGCCAGAAAACTATCCCCCGCCAAACTACCGGGATGACGCCCAATTAATCGCGCGATCGCACTCATCGCGACTAGAATGATAAACGGCATCATACCCACCCCAATTAACGGAACCAGGGAAACATAAACCACATCCCGCCAACCTGTATAAATACCCCAGACAAAACAAGCATCAAAAATCACCGCCAATAGGAATCCTACCCCCCTAGCTCGTTGAGCATCGAGACGGGCAAAACTGGGTAAGAGTCCCCCCATGGGATTGAGTAAAAAGGACTTGATTGTCAATAGCGTGTCTCCCAGTAGCCCTTTAAGATAACGGATAGGATTTCCTTTCCTGAAAACTCCCCCTTTTCCAGGTGTCTGTTGCAGAGTTCGCAACGTTTCCTGAACTAACCGATATCCTGTTTTATCTCCTTGTTCACGTAACAATTGTGCCCCTTGGTGAAAATCCGCGATCGCGCTTTCAAATTCCTTCAAATCTTTATGAGCTAAACCGCGCTGATAATAAGCTTTAGCATGAGTAGAATCATAAGCGATCGCTTGAGTATAGGCATCAATCGCCGCCTGACTATATCCCAGTCGATAACGCGCTCTCCCTTGGTAATAATAAGCTGGGGCAAACCGAGAATTAATCCTTAATGCCTGATTACAATCTTGTAGTGTTCTCCTAGCATTTCCTAGTTTATAATACGCAGCGCCCCGTTCCACGTAGGCGTCTACAAAGTTAGGATTTAGGGAAATCGCTTGATTACAATCCTTAACCGCCCCCTGATAATTTTTAGCCAACGCCTTACTAACCGCCCGCACATAGAAATCTTGAGCCGTCATTGACTCCGTTTTCGGCGGATTAGACTGAGGTTGAACCTCTTGATCATGCTGACGCCGCTTTACCTGATCCGACAGCACCTGATACGCCTCACAAATTAGTCTAAATCGCTCCGTGGCGTCTGGATTATCAGGATGCAAATCTGGATGGTATTGACGCACGAGGCTACGATAAGCCTGTTTGATCTCCTGTTGGGTTGCGTCAGGAGAAACCTCCAGAATTTGATAGTAATTACGAGAATCATGCATCTGATTTTGCCGAGACGTACCATGGCACGTCTGTCATAAAATGGCGTATTTAATGGGTAATTTGACTACTGATATCGTTTCCAGTTATTTATCCAATTCTATAAAATGTTCATTCAAATCCGCTAACTTCCCTGCGCCCTCTGCGTAAACCTCTGCGCCCCTCTGCGTTAAAACAACATAATTCCGTAACCAATTCTACGGAAAAGGGCGCAAGGCTTGCGCCCCTACCTTTGGTTTTAACTAACCACTCCCGAATGACCCTTTATTTCACCAATCGGTTCAAAGCGTCCCTCTAAATACTTACTGAGAAACTCTTCTGCGATCGCGAAAAAGTGAAGCCGATTCTCTGGACGAGCAAATCCATGTCCTTCGTCGGTGTAAAGGGCGTATTCAACAGGTTTATTTGCCTTTCGCATCGCTTCGACAATTTGTTCACTTTCGGCTTGTTTCACCCGTGGATCATTTGCCCCTTGACCAATCAATAACGGTTTCTGAATCCGGTCAATAAAAAACAAAGGCGATCGCGCTTTGAGAAACTCCTCCTCTGTGTCTAAGTCTCCTAAGCGATGGGCAAACATGGCTTTCATTGGTGCCCAGTAAGGGGGAATACTTTGCATTAAGGTAACTAAGTTACTCGGACCAACAATATCCACACCCGCCGCAAATACTTCTGGGGTAAAAGCTAATCCAACTAATGTGGCATATCCACCATAGGACCCGCCCATAATTGCCACCTTATTCCGATCCGCAATTCCTTGGTCTACCATCCAATTCACGGCATCAATTAAATCATCATGCATTTTTGCCGCCCATTCTCGATTCCCGGCATTTAGGAACGCTTTCCCATAGCCTGTAGATCCTCGGAAATTGACTTGTAGCACCGCATAACCCCGATTTGCCAACCATTGTACCGTTGGACTATAGCCCCACGTATCTCGCGCCCAAGGTCCACCATGAACCAAAAGCACAGTGGGTAAATTTTTCGCCTCAATTCCAACAGGCGTGGTGAGATAGCCGTGAATCGTTAAACCATCTCGCGCTTGGTAGGAAATGGGTTGCATTGATGCGAGTTGCAACGTTTCCAGTTCAGGTTGATTGCTAAATAGCAAGGAGTGGGTTTTAGCGTCACGGTTATACACATAGTAATAAACCGGACCATTATCCGTGGCGTAACCCACCAACCAGGTATCATCGGCTAACGTGCGATTGGTGATGGCGAATTCACCGTCTCGGATTTGCGCGATCGCGTTAAAATCATCAGCAATGCTTTCATCCAGAATTTGCCATTCCACTTTATCCTTATAAAAGGACACCGCCTGAATCCGGCGCTGAGTTGGATGAATGACCACACCACCGATATCATACTGCTGATCAGCCGCCATAACTGTTTCTTGGCGGGAGGCTAAATCTAAAGCAATTAACCGTTGGGCATTGGCATCGTGCGATCCAGTAATATACAGGGTTTTGCCATCCTCAGAAAAGGTGACGGCTGATCCTTCATCATCGGGTCCCCAGTGGCGTAATAATTCAAAGGATTTATCGGGAGTCTCGCGAAATAACAGATCGGAACCCCCATCTGGCGTGGCTGCAATCGCTGCCCGAATCTGGAATTGAGCATCAGCCACCCAACTGACGATATTACCAGGATTATCGGTCTCAAACTCCACTGCCCCATTATTTAGATTAATCCGATACACATCAAATTTTTGGCGATCATTGAGATTCATTCCCACCAAGACTTGATCAGGAAACTCTGGATCAAGGTCAATCGGTTGGGCTTTCACGCCTTGGAAGGGGGTTAAATCGCGCACTAACTTGGATTGGACATTCACCAAGTAGAGGTGAAAGTTTTCGTCGCCGTCTGAGTCTTGCAGATAAATAAGCTGGTTAGGATTGTATGTCCAGACATAAAGGCGAATCCCCCGCTTTTGATCCGCCGTTAGCTGCTGATCATCATCTTCTCCCACGGTTCGCAACCAGACTTGCAACACATTTTTCTCATCTGGGGCGACATAAGCCAAATACTTACCATCCGGCGATAGCTGCGGGCGAGTGCGATCGGGGTTTCCGAATAGGGTTTCGCGGGGAATTAAGGGAGGTAGTGCTTGGGATACTGAAGAAGTTGTTGCCGTTGCCATTTTAGTTTACGGGTTCAATTGCTTTGATTGTCTTAGAGACACTGTAACGAATCTGGCGTGTTA
>NZ_JBKHHI010000475.1:0-4762 GCF_046539235.1 Coleofasciculus sp. | reverse complement strand
AAACAAAGGCAATTTTTTAGTGCCATTGATCTTAAGTTCTGTATATAGACCCGCCCCTACACTAATTAACGCCATTCTCCCGTCAGCAGCGGTTCAATGGGATGGCGTGACTTACGCATCCGTAGGTCATTCAAAATTTCAGCCGTACTTTCGGTTTCTGATTGCGGATCGAGTTCGATACCGAGTTCTTTAGAAACATCGGCGGCAGCTGAAATTAATAACATTTCAGCGCCACTGTAGTCGAGAAAATCTGGGGGGTTGGCTGGAATAAAACGATGATTCTCAAAGTGTTTTTGCAGGTGTTGTGGGAAGTCAACTTTTTGCTCCTCTCCTAAACCAGCGCCGCGCGGAGATGGTTTATCGGGATTTTTGATATTGAGAATATAACTTCCTTCCGGTTCGATACGCAGTTCCTGCTGCGCTTGACCTTGTTCTTCCGGAAGTTCCAGGGCATAGACGAGATGAGTGTGATCATTATGAAGCACCAGATCATAGACCCCTTCGCCAACGGAACGGGCAGCAGGTTGCTCTCGTTTGCCTCGGGTTTTTGTCTGATAGGTCTTTTCTCTTAAACCCTGCTCAATCTTTTTAGCATCACTACTGACACTTTCGACAAAGCCCCAGGTTTGTTGCCCATGCTGGCTTACTTCCGGTAGTTGTTTTTGTCCCACTACAATCAGGCGATATGATGCCTTTGCGTGAGGTTTTAGAACCATGTAGAACCGTTGCACATCATCGAGTCCTTCTACAGAATGTTCTTCGACTTTTGGTCGGTAGCAGAAGTAGATATTGCCTTGTTCAAGAACTTCGACGTTGTTCTGTTGGTCTCGATCGTTTGCCATGAAATTGCTCCTTATAGGGTTGGCATAATTGCCAGAACATCAGTCTTCAGCATAAACATAAGCCTGGTCAAAAATACCCTATCTTTAGGCTGAAATAACTGTAAGTCGGTTGATGGAAATAAACGGAACTATGTTAATTTATGTAAAGACAAACCTCAAACCCTTACGAATGACAAAGGACTGAACTACCAGAAAAAGGGAATTCAGCAGCTTTTGAGACGCATTTTGAGAGGCGATGTCGGTCGATTGGTGAACTGGTAACAGTCTTCTCAGCGCGGCTCTATGGCGCTCGGAGTCGCAAGAATAAGAAGCTAATTGACGGTGTTTCAAGTGCAATCGAAGAATCTCAAAAATAATCTGCCCAATCCCTTGACGTTGGGGAGATATGTCCACATAGTAGAGGAGTAAATTGCCAGTTTGGGTAGATATGGCGACAATTATTATTGGACACAGGCTATTTGCCAATAGTGAAGATGAAGCGAAGGAAAAAGGATTACCTTTGCTCGAGAATCTTTGGGAACGCCTTTCTAAATCACTGGAAGCGGTTAAAAAAGACTGCTTAAATCGTTACCCAGACTTGATAATGGAGATCTCTAGCCTGGAAAAAGAATTTGTTTATTTTGACCAGTGGGACAAACAGGATGGTAAAAAAGTTTGGGATTTAAGTTACTGGGTTGAGGTAAAAGCGACCTCCCCCGATGGTGATCCAGAATGTGATTTTAAGATTGATCAGTATGACCAATGGCAAAAGCTTGGAGAGCCGATGTACAAGGATGTCTACGAGCCTCTTTATGATTGCGACTGGTCATCTATTAAGCCTTTTTGCGATGTGGATAGCGACACTATTGGTGATATTGTTTCTGTTCAGTTTGACGCTGTAAAAGCCGTTGATAGCTACCACGGCGGAATTCATTTTTACAATAATAACGAATGGCTATGAAAACTTACGCAACCGATAAATTGCCTGTCATTCTGCAAAATTTAATAGCTGATTATAGCAATGTCTATCGGTTTGCGTTGATCTTCACTGTCAATCAGCGCCTTAAAGGTTTCAGCAACAAATCAAAGCTAAACACGCTAATTCAACAGACTTTCAAAATCAACAAGCGTCAAGCAGGCGCGGTCATTGCAGATGCAGATGGGAAAATTGATTCTGCGAAGAAATGCCGCGCTAACCACATCAAGCAACTCGAAGGTAAGCTAAAATCGGCTAAAGAGTTTCCTTTGCCTCAGTTACTGAGTGCTGAAACTTTTGTACACTTGATTAAAGAACTCAGAGAGCTTACCCTCATCTAATTTGCCATTTGTGCGAACCCCACTACAAACATCCACGCCAAAGGGTTGAACTGCTTGAATCGCATCCTTGACATTCTCTGGAGTGAGTCCACCCGCTAAGAAAACAGGCACGTTGACTAATTCCCGGATGCGTCGGCTAATCGTCCAATCATGAACTCGCCCGGTTCTGCCCAGTTCTTTTTCTGGTAACATGGGATTCCCCGAATCGAGTATCAACGCTGAAACCGAGGGTGCAACGGCTAACGCTTCCTCGATCGCGGCTTCACTGGTGATATGAATCGCTTGTACAATCGCAATCCCAGGTAATGCTTGACGCAAATCATCATGGCTTCCCGATTGCAGGCGATCGCAAATCTGAATCGTGTTGACGCCTAAGCGTCGTTGTTGAGCAATAATCGCTAAACTATCAAATTTACTGGTGAGTAGAAATGATGAGACACCCGGAGGGACTCTAGCGCTGACTTGGGCAATCAAGCCTTCAGACACCATACCTGATCCAGTGGGCATCTCGGATACTAAGCCTATGGCAGCAGCGCCATAACGAATGGCGAGATTGGCTTCGTTCATGCTACTAATGCAGCAAATTTTAACTCTGGGTCGGATTGTTGGTTCCATCAACTTCCTATGAAAAACGTTTTGATATAAAGGTTTGAGAAGAGGGCGACCCGACCCCATTGAGTAGGCAACCCGACCGTCTGTAGGGGCGGGTTTTACCGATACCATATAAGCAAAAACTGGTAACTTATGTAAACCCGCCCTGTTTCTGGTGTTGTTAATTAGGCTAAGCGGGTCGCCCCTACCTTGTCGATGATAACTCTATTCCGAGACCCATTCGTTTTAGCCAGAGGAACGATCAACCCATTGGAAAAATAACTGACTCTGTTGAACATCCTGATTCACACCATAACTGGTGATGGTTAGCGATCGCAGATGGTTAAATAAGGGTTGACCAATGAGTTCTACCACCCGCACAATGGGAAGCTGACGCTCAATCAAGGGTTTACTCTCTAACCAGTTGAGATAAAAATACCCATCATTTTGAGCAGGTAAAGCGGCGATCGCGTTCTGGAAGTCTAGGTTCTGAACCAGGGAATCCTTCACCCCATTCAGCGCGGCGTCCATCGCCTCAATGGATGTGGCAAACACTTCATAGTCTCCCACCGTGGTGTGAACCCCCCGAACTTGGGCTTGTAAACTTAACAACCCATCTTGGCGATTCTTCAGGGTTTGAGCCGTAACCAACTTCGTCCACGCCGTCGTCGTGCGATCGCCAAACGGGAGTTCTCCCACATTGAGTCCCTGCTGCTTGGCGACCATATCCAAATGCTCAATCGCGTCAATTGCCCGATCATTATTAGCCGTTTGCGCCACAAAAATCCAGTCGGGATTCGGTTGATCCGGTCGAGGAAACAGGGATAAGGCATAGTCTTGTTCCACCCAACTGAAAATCTCTTCTGGTAATTGAATCCCCCAACGAGACTCTAACTGGGCAATTCCTTGGTCGAGTAAGCTACTTAGACTCTCATCGGTTTCCAGTCGGCTGGATAGTTGTTGCCAAAATTGGTTTAAATTCACCCCAGCAATTACCAACGCACTTTGGGTGGGAATGTACTCGAGGGCATCAACAGGCTGAGATAGGACTGGGGTAATCGGTTCTGGACTCGATTTTGACCGAGGAATCGCCGTTTGTGCTAACAACCCCTGACGAGTGAGGGACAAGGTAATCGCCAAGCTTTTGGACGCCTCAAAGGACTCGCGATTGGGAATCGATTGATTAGAAATCCAAGCGGCTAGGGCGGGTAAATTCACCACGCTTAACCCAATTCTTGGTTCGGTCAAACTTTGCAGCAGTTGTTGATAATCGAAATTTTCTGCCAAACTCAAATCGGCAACTTGTACCGTATTAATCGCATTCCGCAAGACCTTAGGGTGATTGGCATAGAGGACAAAGCGATCACCGACGATAGCGCTGGTTAAAGTGTCCGGGATAAGGCGAGATTCCGGATTGTCTGAACCCTGTTCCTTTGCCGAAATCGGCGACTGATAAATTAGGTTGACCCCTTGATAGGATTCAACCACTAAATCGGCTTCCTCAGCGATCGCGAGTCGAGAATAAACCTGTTCCTGCGCGGCTTCAGGATCGTTGGTCGTAAAAACGAGTAAATATCCCGGTTGTGCCGCATTTCCAGGATTCCGGTCAACGTCTAACGACGTTACCGCCAGCGTCAGTTCATCATCAATCCAGGGTTGAATGTCCCGTTGATAGTCCAGCCCCAAATTCGCCAGCAGACTATTTTCCAGTTGCTTAAATTCCGCGATCGCACCTCGTCGCTTCTGTGGTTCAACCACCACTTGCCGCAACGCTGCCAAACGATCTGGATTCACGAGCAAGGATATCATGGCGGGGGCTTGTTTGGGCACAAAAATCGCCGCCGTGGGAGTCTTGATCTCCTGTTCCTGCAAGAGATTTAGGGGGCTGTGGGCGCTGACCCAGAACCAGCCACCGCCAGCGAGTAACAGCAACATTACCACACTGGCTGTCAAGGCATAAAAAAACGAGCGTAGTTTCATTGTCATTTGTCATTTGTCATTTGTCATTTGTCATTTGTCATTTGTCATTTGTC
>NZ_JBKHHI010000474.1:0-4764 GCF_046539235.1 Coleofasciculus sp. | reverse complement strand
AGATTGATGAAGAGTTAGCCGCGATTATCACAAATCCAGAAGACGACACAGACAATGAATTAGAGGAATTGTAATCAATGAAAACCTTACCCACCGATAAAAGGATTATCCGTTTCGACTCCCCCGACGGGATAACCGTTAGCCTTGACTCCAAACTGCTCACAGTCCCCAGTGATCCAGTCGTCGCCATTGATAATGGGTCATTGTGGCAAAAAGTCGCTTTACTAGGGGAAATCGTGGATCAACCCGCCCTCGCCATCCAGCGCACGCTCAATTACCTCACCGAGATACCCCGTGGCAAATCACGAGTAAGAACCCGGAACTCAACCGTTAAAGGGAACATAGAAATCACCTATCGCGGTAAAACCTACACCAGCGATCGCAAAGGTGCCACACTCACCAGCCAGTCCGGACTGCACGGGGATAAAACCGACAATCTCAAGCTGCGAGTTATTCTAGCACTCGAACAACTGGGACTTGGGAACGGTGAGGACATCCATCTCAGCCTATCGCAGTTCTTCACCCCCGGTAACTTCAAAGCACAGGAGACAGCCGCCAAGAAAGCTCTGAGTCAGTCCCTCACTTGGTCTACGCCGCAAGGACGCAAATCAGCCACCATCAAAACCTTGCAGGTAACCCCCGAAGGATATCATCTGGGTTGTTATCGTCAGTTAGCGATCGCAGAATCCAAACCCAATGATTCCTGGCAAGCTTGCTACGATATCGGCTATCGCACGTTATTGTGTGACTTCATTGACCCCGATGGATTCTTTGACGATCATCGCAGCCAGTCTTACGACGGGAAAGGCACATCATTATATTATTCCTGGGTAGCGGAAGAAGCCGGGATTAATGACCCAGAAGACCCCCAATTTATCACCGCTGTAAATAACTGTGAGGACTATTATCAACCCCAGGGGGAACCCGAACCCATCCCCATCGCCGATGCAATTGATACCGCCCATGAATGGTACATTGGCGAGATTGCCGAAATCATCACCGACTGTACCCCGCCAGAAATCGAAACCTCAATCGTTGGGGGCGGCGGCGCGTTCCGCTTTGGACGAGACTTAATCCCCAGTTTGAGAGGGAGCGATCGCTATGTTGTCGAACATCCCGATTTAGCCAACGTAATCGCCCAGACGATTACTTTAGCCCAGGAACTCTAACCCCGAGCTCGGGGATGTAAGTTATTAGCCTCCCATCTGTGGAGGCTTCCTTATATGGATATTAAACCGTTTAAGAAATTTGTCTCTCTTAAAAATCAGGGAGAGACACAACCCAGCCGCAGGGCATTACTTCAGCATTTGCGATCGCTCCACCGGGAAGTCCGACGGATAAAACTTCAGCGCTTCGCACTACTCATCTTAGCGATTAGCTTGCTTTTACTCACCTGGCATCTACTAACCAATGACACAAGCAACACAAACCCTAAGCACCAACCAGCTACAGAGGGAAATCCGGAAGCTGGAGCAGGAACTAGCAACCCTCAAGAGAACAAACCTCTGGAAAATTGACCGCCGAGTCTCGCAGTTACTCGCCATCATCGATGACTCACCTAAATCTCTAGAAAAATCCCGGCTGAGGAATCAGGTATTAGCGATCGCAGCCACTGCATTAATTAGTTTCAATCTGGCAAACAGTCAAGACTACACCCCTAACTTTGATTGGTTTAAACCCAGTGTAGAACAAGTCCAGGAGACAGCGACTCAACCGGAAGTTAAACCAGAGGTTAAACCGGAAACATTGGAAACTGAGGGGAAACCTACGTTAAGCCCGTTTGCTCAGAAGATTAAGCAAGTCGCCGCTAATATCAACGCTGACCCCATCGACTTAGCCACACTGATTAGTTTTGAAACTGCTGGAACATTCAGCCCCAGTATCAGAGGTCCCGTTGTTAAAGGTAGGGGACGCGCCGTCGGGCTTATTCAATTCATGCCTGGAACAGCGGCTGAACTGGGAACCACATCAGAAGCCTTAGCCCAAATGAGCCAGGTTGAGCAGATGGATTATGTTGAGCGATACTTGGTTAAGCGTGGATTCAGAGGGGGAACCCTTAAACAGCTTTACTCTACAGTATTCGCTGGACACCCCAACGCCAGGGGTTCTATCAGTGATGGATATCATACCCTGGATAGTGCAGTAGAACGGATGACAAGGGAGCATAGGGAAAGAGCGATCGCACTCCTCTCCGGTAAGCTAAGCGAAAAAACACCGGACCAGATCAACAAGTCTCATATTTATAAATGGGATGTTAAATTCCAGAAAAATCCTCAACTGGGAGACATCATCGCAGGCTATAAAGTTACATCGCCGCGTGGGTGGAGGATTCACCCCATCTCAGGGAAGCGTCAATATCACCAAGGGGTTGACTTAGCCACGCCAGCGGGGACGCCACTGTATGCGATCGCTGATGGTTGGGTCGAATGTGCCAGAGGTGACGCGGCTGGCTTGTACGCTACGTTTACGTCGGAAGAATTCCCCACTCTACAGTTTAAACTGCTGCACTTGTCCCGGTGTTTAGTTGAGCCGGGGCAAAAGACAAAAGTCTCTAGAAAAAAAGTTATCGGCTGGACAGGAAACAGCGGCGGTTCGACTGGTCCACATTTGGACTTACGGATTAAGTCATCCAGTTCGGGCAATTGGTTAAGAGTCAGGGCGGGATGGTTGCAATGGTTTCTGACAGGAGAGCAGCCATGAAGGAATTGGAGATAAAGGATTGGCGCGGGAAGGTTTGGCGGGTGCAATTTGAGAAGCACCTGGCGGATGGGGAATGGGCGATTGACTGGAAAGTGTTAAGTCCAGATGGTTCTGTTAGGTCGGAGATTGAGAGCGATCGCGAACTCCCCCGCCGTTGTCTGAACCAGTTTCGTCAGTTGGATGACTATTGGTTGGTCTGGGAGTTTAAGTGGTGGGTCAATCATTATACCAACACACTTGACTTGAAGAAGCTGAGGGCGAGGAGGGGCGATCGGGATTAGTTCCCAAAAACTGGATTAGCCTTTTTGTTTTGATTTATTCTGTTTTCTTGAATGCTCTCGTTTTAGTAAGGCTCCAAATCCTAAAGCTGTGGCTGAACCAAGGATAGTAAGGGGTTCAGGGACAGGCTCTACACTAGCCATATCCACATAAAACTCCGCGCCACCTTGACTCGCAGAGTATATGATGAACTCGTTAGCTGGAGAACCCCCATTTTTGGCTTCAATCTTTACCCACTGATCCGTTGTCGAAATGGTCTTATCGTGACCAGTGCCGCCCCCATTCCCAGTACCGATAGCTACCTTTCCACTCAGAACATATAACCAAGCTGATGAAAGGGTTGTTTCTGGACCAGTTCCCAATTCGCCGAAAACTTGAAGTAAACCGTTGTTCCATCCAGTTGTTGTTACATGCATCATCTTCTCGCCACCATTGGGTAGAGTTGAAGGAAGCAATTCAGTTGTAGTTGTTGCAGGTGTATTATGCCATACCCACCAACCCGGAGCTGCGGCCCCACCCGTCATTTCAGAGAATGTCCTTGGCAAACCAACTGTACCTTGTTCAAAACTACCATTGAATAGTAAGTTAGCTGCTTGTGCCGGATTAGCTCCGATTACAGTGGAAAAAAGAGCAGCACCAGTGGTGGCTATGGCAAGCTGTTTATAGATAAACTTCATGAGAATACCTCTCAATATTTTTCAGGTATTGTTCACTCTGGGTGAGAGTGAAAAGTTAACAGGAGAAATTTAGGCAGACTAAGCCTTTTATTTATCGAGGCATTTAGTTTTCTTCTGCCTTTTTGAATACTCTCGTTGGAACAAGGCTCCGAATCCTAGGGCTGTGGCTGAACCAAGGATAGTGAGGGGTTCGGGGGCTTGCACCTCAACACTTTGGTTACCTCCTAGCTGATTACCGACGAATCCAAGAATATTACCTTGTGCATCACGGACAGTAGCATCAACAAGGCTGATGGAAAAATCAGCATTTCCATCATTGTTTAGCTTGGTTCCTCCAGGGATATTAAAGGCAAACTGTGTAAGTGGTGCATCCTGTACACCAATTGGTAAACCTTCATAAGTAAGTTGTAAGCCTTGATCAGTTTGAAGAAAATATTTGTTGGGTGATGTTTGCTCAGAGTCTATAACAACAGGTAGTCCAAACGAACCCGGTTCAGGATCAAATCCGTTGCGGTAAAACACCAGTTCTGCATCAAGTACGCTACCATCTCCACTATCCCAATCAAAAATGTAGGATAAGTCTAGCGTTGAACCAGCTGGGAATGGATTGCCAGAATCTGTAAGACCTGTTGTGTCGAGCCTAACTTCAAAGCTGATCCGCTCCCCAACACCAGACACTATGTCCAAAATTGGATCATTATCTAACATTTCCCCAGGTGGTTCAAACCGTAAACCAGCCGCGTGAACTGGCTCTGAAGAACTGACTAGCAGACTTGTAACTCCTATAGTCGAGAGGGCAATAAGTGCTTGTCTAAGTTTCATAGTTGTTACTCCTCAGAGTGCTGAGTCTCGTTTAATCAGGTTTCAATGCTATAAGCATGTTTATTGGCTTATAAGACAAATTACCCTGACCTATAGGTAAAAATACTCCCATTTCAGGAAGTTGGCTATGAAGCTTTGTAAACGGGGGAAAGTAGCAACTGTTTCCCAAGAGTCCAATTGACTCCACACACGCTCCCCTTAACTCCCTCGCGATAGCGATCGCACTCCTCTTTCGGGCTCCCAATCACCCCCCTTTCTGAACCACTCGCCACGCAACCTGAGCGCC
>NZ_JBKHHI010000473.1:0-4782 GCF_046539235.1 Coleofasciculus sp. | reverse complement strand
AGCCTTATTGCGATCGCTGGGTGTGACTGAAAAAGAGGCGGATGAGTCAACGGCTGCGGCTGGATTACAACAAGTCAAAGCTAATTTAACCGAATTAGCGGTTGAACCGGAATCCTATGTCCTTGCTGATGGTTCAGGATTGTCTCGCCACAATCTAGTGAGTCCCACGGCTATTGTACAACTCCTACAGGCGATCGCACGAACTCCGATGGCACAATCCTATCGAGATTCCTTAGCCGTGGCTGGGGTAGAAGGAACACTACGACAGCGCTTTCAGAATACCCCAGCCCAAGGTCGAGTGTATGCCAAAACCGGAACCATGACTGGCGTGTCAGCCCTGTCTGGTTATATGGAGGTTCCCGATTATCAGCCGTTGGTGTTTAGTATTATGGTGAATCAATCCAATCAATCAGTGAGTACCATCCGTCAAGCCATTGATGAAATTGTAGTTTTGCTTTCGCAGTTGCGTTCTTGTTAAAAGAGGGAACAGGGAACAGGGAACAGGGAACAGGGAATTCTAATGTTGTACTAAATCCGGGGAACGCTATCCCCGTTACAGCAGATTTGGTGGTTGATGAGGTACAGTCTCTAAGCAAGATCCCCGACTTCTTGAAGAAGTCGGGGATCTGTCTGTGTACCTCACTTACTTGAAAAGCGCTGTATAACCCAGTCCGCGTTGGCTAAACTGCCTCATAATTCAGAGATTCAAGCTTAATAATTAATCCATCAGTTGTGTTTCTCAGACTTATTCAGCAAACCCTACTTAAAAATAGAGGTTAGCCTCTGGCTAACCTCTAATCCTAACCGACTATTTCGTTTCCGAGAATTCAGCATCGATGACATCATCACCACCACCGGATTCACCACCGGGAGCAGCACCGGGTTCTGGACCACCCGCACCACCGGGAGCAGCACCGGGTTCTGGACCACCGGCTTGTTGATACAAGTTAGCACTGATGCTGTAGAGTGCTTGTTGCAATTCTGTGGTCAGCGTCTTGATCTTCTCATCATCTTCCTGAGACACTGCATCTCGCAGATCTTTGATCAAGCCTTCAACCTTCGTCTTGTCTTCTGCTGGGACTTTATCACCCAATTCATTAAGCTGCTTCTCAGCTTGATAGGTTAGAGAATCGGCTTGGTTCTTGCGATCGATTTTCTCACGCCGTTCTTTGTCCGCCGTTGCGTTGGCTTCGGCTTCCTGAACCATGCGCTCAACGTCTTCACTGGGTAGAGTTGATGCGCCCGTAATACTAATCGATTGCTCTTTACCCGTACCTTTATCCTTCGCAGTAACGTTCAGGATACCATTGGCGTCAATATCAAAGGTGACTTCAATTTGGGGAACGCCGCGCGGTGCTGGGGGAATACCATCCAGACGGAATGTACCCAGACTCTTGTTGTCGGTGGACATTTCCCGTTCACCTTGGAGAACGTGGATTTCGACGTTGGTTTGACCATCCACAGCCGTGGAGAAGGTTTCTGACTTCTTGGTAGGAATGGTGGTGTTGCGGGGGATAATCTTGGTCATGACACCGCCCAAGGTTTCCACACCCAAGGATAGAGGTGTAACATCAAGGAGCAGAATGTCTTTCACTTCACCCGCCAAGACACCTGCTTGAATCGCTGCACCAATTGCCACCACTTCATCGGGGTTCACGGTTTGGTTGGGTTCTTTACCCAATACCCGCTTAACCACCTCTTTTACCGCCGGAATCCGGGTGGAACCACCGACTAAGACAATCTCATCAATCGCGCTTTTATCAATTTTGGCATCACGCACCGCATTCTCAACCGGGATGCGACACCGATCAATTAAGTCGGCACAGAGTTCTTCAAACTTCGCCCGAGTCAAGGTCATATCCAGGTGCTTGGGACCTTCCTGGGTAGCGGTAATGAAGGGTAGATTGATTTCAGCTTGGGTAACGCTGGAGAGTTCAATCTTGGCTTTCTCCGCCGCTTCCGTTAGACGTTGCAGGGCTTGCTTGTCTTTGCGTAAGTCAATCCCTTCGGATTTTTGGAATTCCGCGGCGAGGTAATCGACAATTTTCTTATCAAAGTCGTCACCACCCAGGTGAGTGTCACCAGAAGTTGATAATACTTCAAAGACACCATCACCGACTTCTAGGATGGATACGTCAAAGGTTCCACCACCGAGGTCAAAGACCAAAATTGTTTCGTTGCTCTTCTTGTCTAAGCCGTAGGCGAGAGAAGCCGCTGTGGGTTCGTTAATAATCCGCAACACTTCAACGCCAGCAATCTTACCGGCGTCTTTCGTGGCTTGACGCTGGGAGTCGTTGAAGTACGCCGGAACCGTAATCACGGCTTGAGTCACCGTTTCGCCCAGGTACTTACTGGCGTCATCGACTAACTTACGTAGGACTTGAGCCGAAATCTCTTCAGGCGCAAATTGTTTGCCTTGAGAGGGACAATCAAGTTTGACGTTATCGCCAACTTTGAGGACTTTATAAGAGACTTCGGTCGCTTCATTGGTAACTTCGCCATGTCTACGCCCAATAAAGCGTTTGACTGAGTAGAACGTATTTTCCGGGTTCATCACCGCCTGACGTTTGGCGATTTGACCCACGAGGCGATCGCCATTTTTGGCATACGCCACAACTGAAGGGGTTGTACGTCCACCTTCTGCGTTAGCAATCACAGTGGGTTTACCCCCTTCCATGACGGCTACGCAGGAGTTTGTCGTACCTAAATCAATTCCAACTACTTTTGCCATAAGAGTGTTCCAAGTTCGCTTAACTACAAATACTGGTGAAGTCGGGGAGCGTGACTGTTGAACTGTAATCCGGTTCAATCAGCAGCCAATGTGAGCTTCAATATCATTGGTTCGGCTACCAATCTCTATACTGAACGCGGTTAGCCTGTCTCATGAAGGGGGGGTTCCCGAACCTGAGATGGGACGGTTCGATCTGGTGATTGCTCGTTCGAGTCGCTCTCCCATGACCAATCATCAACTTAACTTTGTGCTGATTTCTGGCGCTGTGTCTAATGTAGGAAACTCTAAGGTATCAAGAATTGGGGCGAACCGTAACGAATCAGTTGTGTTTGCCGTCTGTTACTCTGTTGAGGCATCTGCTCCCTGTCTTTGCTGGCAAACCTTGGTCTTAAGTACAACCCAGAAATCAGTGGTTCAGTACTTGATTTTTACCAAAATATCGGGCTATTATATAAGATTATTTGAGAAACAATCCTCGATTTTTTGTCTCCTAGGGAGCTTCTAAATAGCCGATTTCTGGATAAATCCTGCTTACAGTTGTACGGAAAAAAGGAATTTTGTGTCTAGTAGAATCTTGTGGAGTTAACGGCGGTTAGCAAATTTCATCATCCAAGTGATTAAATCGGGAAACCATCGATAGGTTTGGGTGGCGATGACTGTCGGTCCAACCACAACCTCTGAACGCTGCTCCTGGAGAGCGTCCCAAATCCCTTGGGCAATGTCCTCGGGTTGACTCACTAACGGTGATTGTAAAACCTGATTCATTTGTTGACGGCGAGACTCGGCTTCAGAGTCATCCTGACCCCGAAACATCGCTCGTTCCAAAAAGCTGCTTTTAATTACGCCGGGATGAACGACGCTGACAAAGATACCTTTAGGTTCTAATTCTAAGCGTAGGGATTCAGTTAAACCTGTAACGGCATACTTACTAGCACAATAGGCGGTCATTTCCGGTAAGGGCATTTTGCCACCAAAGGAACCGACGTTAATAATTGAGCCAGTTTTTCGGCTGAGGAAATGGGGTAATAATGCCTCTATGGTGTAGACATAGCCAAAGAAATTGGTATCCATGAGCTGATGCCAATCACTTAACTCTGTCTTTTCCACCGATCCAGTCAAGCAGATCCCTGCATTATTGATCAGGACATCAATTTGGCTATAGTTTGACAGTGCCTTATCCACCAATTCTTGTACCTGTTGGGGGTTCGTGACATCGGTGGAAATAGCTAGGGCGTCACCTCCCTTAGCGCGAATGTCTTGGGCTACCGCCTCTAATCGCTCAGGTTGGCGGGCGGCGAGGACAACGGAATAGCCGTTTTGGGCAAATAGATGAGCAGTGGCTTTACCGCTACCTTGAGACGCGCCAGTAATCAGAACCGTGGAAGCCATAAGCACCGAATGAGTGAGTTCATCTGTTGTTGATTGTGCCAAAACTTGACCCGATCATGTGTATCAGACTGTAGACTCAATCCATCGGGTTCGGCAAAACTCACAGTAAGAGCCATCAAACGTCCGATCCTCTTGGGTGAGGGATGCACCACACCGAGGACAGGAGTTGAGGCGGCGAGCTAAGGGATGACTTTCTTCCTGTAGGGGAGTAGCCAGAAGTTGCCAATAGTCCTCCTGAGCAGCTTGCACGGGATCGGTCGTCCGGTGAAGTTGGACTGCCTGTAAGTAGAGTTGTTGGGACTTTAACCAGATCTGATAGTCGAGAATCTCAAAGAGCTGCTCTAAAGCACGTTCTAATTGCTCTGAACCATTGGGTTCTCCTCCTTGGCTACGAACTGCTCGGTCAGCTTTCTCCCAGGCAAGGGACAGCTTCGAGGCAAGTTCGTGTAAATCGATGTATAGTTTGTTGACATCCTTGTGCTGCTCCTTACCAGAACCAAAAGACTGATCACTTTCCCCGTCTATCTGCTGACAAGTGAGTTGTGTTCCTACTTCTGCCAGCGATGGCTTCTCCAGTAACTGTCCGGCCAGCTTGAGAGTCTCTGCGAGGTGGTAGAAAATAGTATGTTCGAGTCCAGAGGTGATATCTATCAGTTCGTACC
>NZ_JBKHHI010000472.1:0-4784 GCF_046539235.1 Coleofasciculus sp. | reverse complement strand
AAGTCAGCTAAAGCTGACTAGACGTTTTAACCCGTTTTAACGGGTTTTAGCTTTAAGCCGGAACTTGAGTTCACGGCTTAGTGCTGGGGCGATCGTGGTTAAATTTGATTTGAGACTTGGATACACTTTTTGCCGGGAGAAATCGTGGATGAGAAGAAAGAGTATTCAAAATTGGAGAAGGAGTAACTCTCCCGTACTTAAGAGGTTCTGCGCCAGCATTGGTAAAAGCTTAGGATTACCGAATCAGGTGGCTGATTATTGGGATACTATGTTGGGTGGCAAATCCAGTAGTACGGATTACTTTGAGAACTATCTGTTGTCAGAAATTGACAGTCCTATAGTCATTGGTTTAGATCATGTTGAGGTAATTTTTCAATACCCGGAAATTGCCTCAAATTTTTTTTGCCTGTTGCGAACCTGGAATGAGAAAGCTAAGTACGGAAACAGTCTAAGCCAAGTCTGGGAAAAACTGCGGTTAGTCGTTGTTTATTTAACAGAAGTTTATATGCCATTGATGATTCATCACTCATCGTTTAATGTGGGACTATCAATTGGGTTGCCAGAATTTAGCAGGAATCAGGTACAAGATTTAGTGCAACGGTATGGATTCAATTGGGATAGTGATCAGATCAAACAGCTAATGTCTCTAGTTGGAGGTCATCCCTATTTGCTCCAAACGGCACTTTATCACATCTGGCAACAAGATTTTCTCCTAGAAGAGTTGTTGGCTAAGTATACCATAAACGTCAGAATTTACAGCGAATACTTGTCTGAGCAATTATCGAATCTGCGACAGTACCCAGAACTTTACGCCGCGTTTACCCAAGTGACAAATTCGCCAACACCTGTGGAATTAGAATGGGAGCAAGCCTTACAATTACAGACCATGGGATTAGTGCATGTACGAGGCGATCGCGTGCTGCCTAGCTGCAATTTGTATCGTCAGTATTTTAACGTCTCAGCGTCTCATCTACAGGAGTTCCACCCTAAATCCGGGAGAGCTGAAGGATAAAGCCCAAGCGGCTTGTCAACTATCCACTTTTAAACGTTTAAAGCAATAAGTGCGATCGCAGGATATCCTTGTTTTCCTGGAGAATGGTGCAAGATGTGAGATTGATCCAAAATAGTCCCAGCGACCCACTAAGCCGTAAGATCGAAAGCATGATCTATCAACCACCGCGCCCAACTATCCCCGATTGTACCTGGCAACGTCCGATTGGACAGGGCTGGGAAAATCCCTATACTGTACGCTATGCCAGTAATCTGGATGATGGACCCTGGCATGGTATGCCCCTGGGCGGATTTGGCGCAGGTTGTTTGGGGCGATCGCCACGGGGAGATTTTAATCTATGGCATCTGGATGGGGGAGAACATACCTTTAAATCTTTGCCAGCTTGTCAGTTTAGCGTCTTTGAACAGCCAGAAAACCAAGACGCCCAAGCTTATGCCCTTTGTACTGAACCCCCAGAGGATGGCAGCCTGGGCAAATGGCAATGGTATCCTACGTCGCCTAATGTAGAGACGTTGCATGCAACGTCTCTACCAACGGGAACCTATCACGCCCTTTATCCCCGCAGTTGGTTTGTCTACGAGAATGTATTTCAAACGGAATTAACCTGTCAACAGTTTTCCCCAATTTGGGCGGATTGTTATCAGGAAAGCAGTTATCCGGTGGCGGTGTTTGAATGGACTGCCCATAATCCCACGGATAAACCGATTACCTTAAGTATTATGCTCACCTGGCAGAATATGGTGGGCTGGTTTACCAACGCGATTAAGCATCCCCAAGTTCAGGTACGGGATGATGGGAGTCCAGTTTACGAGTATCAACCGCGTTGGGGAAATAGCACCGGGAATTATAATCAATGGATTGTGGATAATTTTCGCGTGGGTTGTCTGTTAGATCGGGTGAGGTTGCGGGATGAGATTGAAGAAGGCGAAGGACAACTCTGTTTTGCCACGGTGACGAATCCCAGTCAGGAGGTATTCTATCACTGTCGCTGGAACCCCACAGGCGATGGGTCACAGGTGTGGAATACCTTTGCCAGTGACGGGAGTCTCAGTGATGTGCAAGACGAAACCCCTGCTGAACCTGGAGAACAAATTGCTGGTGCGATCGCGGTACGGGTAAGACTGCGCCCAGGTAGAACCCGGAAAATCCCCTTTATCCTGGCTTGGGATTTTCCGGTAACCGAGTTTTCGGCTGGGGTTAAATATTATCGCCGTTATACCGATTTCTTTGGGCGCACCGGGAATAATTCCTGGTCAATGGTTCGCACCGCCCTTAAACATTCTGATCTTTGGCAAGAGCGAATTTCATCTTGGCAAAATCCAATTTTACAACGTCAGGATTTACCCAATTGGTTCAAAATGGCGCTGTTTAATGAACTGTATTTGTTATCGGCTGGGGGGACAATTTGGAGTGCCGCCGATGAAGGTGATCCGGTGGGTCAGTTCGGGGTTTTGGAATCCTTGGATTATCGTTGGTACGAAAGTTTAGATGTGCGGCTGTATGGGTCGTTTGCCCTGGCGATGCTGTGGTCGCGATTGGATAAAGCGGTACTGGAAGCCTTTGCCCGGGCAATTCCTACCAGTGATGATACGCCTCGAATTATTGGCTACAATCAAGCCACAGCAATTCGCAAAGCAGCTAATGCGACACCTCATGATTTAGGCGCAGCTAATGAACATCCTTGGGAAAAAACTAACTATACCAGTTATCAAGATTGCAATCAATGGAAAGATTTACCCTGTGATTTTGTATTGCAGGTGTATCGGACTTTTGTATTTACGGGGTCAAAGGATATTGAATTTTTAGCCGAATGTTGGTCAGCCATTGTCAGGGCGCTGGCGTATCTGAAAACCTTTGATCACGATGGTGATGGGATTCCAGAAAACTCCGGCGCACCGGATCAGACCTTTGATGATTGGCAGTTGCGGGGAGTCAGCGCGTACTGTGGTGGACTATGGTTAGCCGCCTTAGAAGCAGCAAGCGCGATCGCCCAAATTCTCTTGGACAACTACACCCTAGTTTTTTCCATTGATCTACCTGATCCAGAAGTGATTCAACAAACCCTGAAAAACTATCAGCAATGGCTACAACAGGCAAAACCAATTTATCACCGAAAACTCTGGAATGGTCAATATTATCGCCTGGATAGCGACAGTGATTCCGATGTGGTGATGGCAGATCAACTCTGTGGTCAGTTCTATGCCAAGTTATTAGGATTACCAGATATTGTTCCCCCAGAATGTACCCAGTCGGCATTAAAAACGGTTTACGAGTCTTGTTTTCTCAAGTTCCATAATGCCCAATTTGGTGCAGCCAATGGCGTAAAACCTGACGGTTCTCCCGAATATCCCGATGCGACGCATCCCCTAGAAGTGTGGACAGGGATTAATTTTGGACTAGCGGCATTTTTAATTCAATTGGGAATGAAGGATGAAGCATTAAAGGTGACAGAATCAGTGGTGAGACAAGTCTATGAAAATGGGTTACAATTCCGCACCCCAGAAGCGATTACACCTGTTGGTACATTTCGGGCAGGTCATTATCTGCGGGCGATGGCAATTTGGGCAGTTTATTTGACGTTGAGTAAATAGTAGGGGCTTGGTTACCAAGCCCCTACTCATTGCTTTGCCGTAGTTGCACAAGGGTGTACTGTAGAAGCGCGACGTTGTCCCTGATTCACCATCGCTTGATACAACCGGCGATCGCCTTTTAATCGTTTCAAGGCGCAAAGGGTTTCCTCAAAAGAGGTGACTTCCAGATAGTCTTGGGGAGATGTTCGTTCCGCTTGATAGGCGGATTCAACCCCCAACACTGCCGGAACTCCTGCTAGCCAAGCATTATAAAGTTTAGTCGCGGGTTTGTTCAGGTAGGGGTAACGTGGGATATTAGGGCGGTGATCAAACCGACGCACGGCGACAATGACATCGACTTGACTGTAATCGTGCGTTTCCACGCGATCGCCTCGTGCTGGATCTCGTGGAATTAAGCCCGGTTGAGTCCAATTGTGATCTACTGTACTTTATTACAGCGCCAAGAGCTGTAAAAGTAAATTGGGGGGAATTGTTCAATTATAGAAACGTAACTTACTCAAAACTATTACGAATTCCTTATAGTTAACATGATTGTCGGTACAACAGAAGCGGCTAAAATTTTAAATATCTCTACGGCTCGACTGAGAGTCTTGCTGCTCCAGGGTAGAGTGGAAGGCGCTTACAAGACCGGGAGGATGTGGTTAATGCCTCTGTTTAATGGCAAACCACTGATTCAGCGAGGGAAAAGAGGTCCGTCTCCGCGTTGGCGCAATCCCAGAAAGCCCGCGAAAACTATCATTCACGTTAATTCACACAGAATTCGCCAGAATCAAAAACATAACTCACACCAGCCAGTGATTACGGTGAAGAAGTGGTGCGACCCCGGAACTCTGATTGGAGCAAAGGAGAAGGCGACCCAAACTGGCAATAGGAATGTCTATGGTCATGAGGTGGAAATACCGGGAGGATGCCGGGTTGTTTATCGTCCGGATAGTCCCAGATGTGGTGCTAAGGTTTGGATCGAAACGTTTTATGACGTCAGGGTGATTTCTTGGCAGGAGGACGACTCTGGCTGACTTAAAGATAGCAGATTGACAGGAAACGTTTTCTTGATTAATTCGCGATCGCGCCTCCTGGGTGATGCCACCAAAACCCTTGTCAGTATTCCCTTGTCGAGGATATCAGCATTAATTCGCGATCGCGCCTCCTGGGTGATGCCACCAAAACCCTTGTCAGTATTC
>NZ_JBKHHI010000471.1:0-4808 GCF_046539235.1 Coleofasciculus sp. | reverse complement strand
AACAAAGGTTGAGCGCAGTCCCAATCTAAAATCACAAGATTTAGATGGGGTTAGCGAAACACCAACAATGATGGGTTATCGCCTCAATTAAATTCCGCCTAACCCACCCTACAAATTTATAACCCAGCAGCGATTTCAATGACGATTTCCACCGTTAACTTTTATTATGTCTACCTACTTATCTGCTGTAACCACGCGATCGCGTCCTTGGGCTTTAGCCTGGTAAAGTGCCCGATCCGCCGCCGCAATCAGTTCCTGTGCCGTGGAACCATGTTCAGCAAACGCCGCCACACCCACAGAAATCGCGATCGCATCTAATAGTTGATGGTGATACTCGATCTGCAAACCCTTAACATCTTGGCGAATTTGTTCCGCCCGTTGCTTAGTATCCGCTAGTGAAGCATCTGGTAAAATTAGCATTAATTCCTCACCCCCATAACGGCAAGCAATATCCGACGCCCGAACACTTTGTTGTAAAAATATGCCTAATTCTCGTAACACAGCATCCCCGGCTTCATGACCAAAGGTATCGTTAAAATGTTTAAAATGATCAATATCTAACATAATAATTCCCATCGGTCGTTGATGACGCTGCGCTCGATGAATTTCCCGCTCTAGAGACTCTTCCATATAACGCCGATTAAATAGCCCAGTTAGCGCATCTCGAATACTCTGTTGGGAAAGTGTTTCGCGTAATTTTAAATTCGCTAATGACAGGGCTAAATGTTCAGCCACCGTTAGGGCTAACCGTTGTTTTGCCTCAGTCAATTGTCCCGGCTGTGGCGAACTAATATATAAAATTCCTAACGCTTTTCCCTGTGCCATCATCGGCACACAAAAGGATTCTAAAGGAGAACTATCTGAATGAATATGGGGACAGCGTAAACCGGATTGAGGCTGGGTTACCAAATGGGGGCGTCCCCGACGTAATGCCCAACATGCTTTCGGCGAAAACAATGTCTGATTCGCTACAGTAGTTCCCCAAGTCGCCATAGCTTCTACCCAATTTTCCGACGGATTAATTGCAAAAACTCCACCGGAACTCCCTGGAAACAAGGGCGCCACTAATGTCGCGATCGCCTGATATGCCTCATCAACCGTTAAACAGGCTTGGAGAAAGTCACTCAATTCCCCTAATAGCACCATTTCTTGGTTGCGGCTACCCAGTTCATTCACCCGCCCTGTCAGTTGCTGATTCAGCCTCTGCAAATCCTCTTGTGCCTGTTTGCGATCGCTAATATCTTGCACCACACCAATATAAGACTTCGGTTCACCCTGACTATTGCGAATCAGCGACCCACTTAAATTCACCCAAACCTCAGATCCATCTTTACGAATATAGCGTTTTTCACGGGAGAAAGTATCAATTTCTCCTACCAATAACTGATTCAAGCAAGTGAGTTCCTGGTCAATATCATCGGGGTGAGTAATGTCTTTGCAGGTCTTGTTTTGCAGTTCCTCTGCACTATACTGCACTAAATCAATAAACTTTTGATTAAACCACAGAAACTGACCCGATAACGTAGCTTGGACAATGCCTACAGCCACTTGATTGAACATACTCCGGAAACGTTTCTCACTCTCTCGCAATGCTTCGGAGGCTTGTTTGCGTTCTGTAATATCCCGATTACTGGCTCGTATCCCCAACCAACGCCCCTCAGCACTATGTACAGATTGGCAAATATGAGAGATCCAACGCAACTCTCGGGTTTTAGTTAGGATGCGAAAATCAATTCCTGACACCCACTGAGTTACCGGATTAGCACACCCATGTTGGACAAATTTTTCTCGATCCTCTGGATAGATAATCGACTCTAATAAACTGGCATCCTGGAGAAAATCATCGGCACAATACCCGGTAATCCGTTCACAGGAAGGAGACACATAGAGAAAATGACCGTCCGGGTTCAGCCAATATTCCCAATCATACGTAAAGTTAGCAACCGTCCGAAATCGTTCTTCGCTTTGTTGCAGTTCCTCCTCTGCTTTTACTCGCTCGGTGACATTATCGATCGCCAATACGACACCTTTAAAATGACCAGCTTTATTAAATAATGATGTGCCGTTAATTGACAGTAACACTTGCTGCCCATCATCTCGTTCAATGGTATAGCGCAAGTCATTAATAGTCTGAGCCTTTTTTACCAAATGCCATAACGGTAAATATTTCTCTCCAATTAAATTCCCCGGATCATCCTGATTGTGCCAAACCAATTTATCTTGATTATCTGAGTGAATGTCTTCCGAATGTAAACCAAAAATCTGTTCCGCCTGATGGTTAATCAGCATGATTTGTCCCTGCGGATTCACCCAAATGATCCCTACAGGACTGGTTTCCATAACAAGGGATAATAGATCAAACTCTTGCTGTAATGCCGCTTCTATCCCTTCACGTTTCTGAATTTCCTGTTGAAGTTGAGCCGTGCGCTGTTGTACCCGACTTTCGAGTTCTTGATTTAACTGACATAATTCAGCTTCGGCTTGTTCACGGGCAAGGTGGGTGCGTAACCACTCAATGCCAGAGGCTAAATCATTAGCTAATTCTTTCAATAACTGCACCTCTTCCGGCACAAATGATCCGGAGTTCATCGCGTAGATAGTTAACACACCCAACGGCTGATCTTTAACCTGTAACGGTAGAATAATCAACGCCCCATACCCTTGTTGTAAGGCGTGCGATCGCCAGGGTGTAAACTTCGGATCAGTCTGAATATGGCGACAAACTATCGGTTGTCCAGTTTGCCAAACGCTATCAACAGGAGATTCACCTGAGGATGGGTTAAACTCAGGCATAACAAATCGTTCTAGATACTGCTTATTCTCAGAATTATTTAGTTCAGACTCTTCCTTACCTTCTGACTTCTTGAAGTGTTCTGCCTTCTTTAACGCTTCAAATCCAGCTACAGGTTGCACTGTTTGGCACGTATCGTCAGTTGTCAAGCCAACCCAAGCACCCCGATACTCCCCTACCTCCACAATCAGACAACAAATCTTCTGGAATAGCTCAGATTCCTGGGTGGCACTCATCAATATTCGGTGGGATTCACTAAGGGTTTTGAGAATACGGTTTAAAGTTTGCAGAATCCCTTGCGTTTGTTGGCATTCCCTCAGTTCCATGGGGATCACTTGATCCCAGGAGTTACCGATTTCACCGTCTGCGTTTTGAGTAACCAGAGGTGTCATTGGGTATCTGTAAGGGCTCTTTTCACTATTATCGTTTTTTGTTACTCTTATATGACTAAACTCACCCCTATCTCCCCCTGCTCCCCAGACGTAGCATGCTACGTCTCTACATTCTCCCCTATCTCCCTCATCGCTATTTTGTCGCAGATGTCGATTTTCAGCTTGGAGTGAGGAAATGATTTGACGCTGTTGATGCAGTTGCTGCTGTAAGTCTTGAATAAAGTGATACAACTGGGTTGGGTCGAGGGTTTGTAGGATGTTGGTTTGAGTAATCATGCCCAACAGTTTTCCTTGATGACTACAGACTCCTAATTGCTGTACTCGCCACTGCTGCATTTTCTGATGAGCTGTCCATAACGACTCTTCTGGACTTACACACAATAGGGGAAAACTCATCACTGTATAAGCCGGCAAGTTTAAATCGAGTTCCAATGCCTGAAATTGGACAATATCTCGTTCAGTAATGATACCAAGTGGAACAAAAAATGGTCTTGGATATACTGATTCTGACAACGTGCTTGGCTCTGTAATGCTATTTCCTTGTTGTTCGCCAATGACGACATAATTAACTCCATACTCGGCTAGACGTTGCGCTACCGTTAATACAGAGTTTGTGGGGGGAACGTTAATGATTTCGGGTGTCATGACGTCTGCTACTCGACGCCTTTTCAACAGTTCCATTGATGGCAGAACGTGATACAGACTCTCAGGTGTCATAACTTCTACCCATTAATTTTTATCATTAACAACAGTTGACTTCTCCCCCGGTTGAAACGCGGGGGATTCTAAGAGGATACTGCGGACCACGGCTCAAGCCGCGTCCCTTCTTTTTGTCTTCTTAGAGTTCCAAAGAAAAACCCTGGATGGCGCAGTCAAAAACGCCCTACAGACCTTGGCTAGATCAAGACCTAGCTGTATCTCTACTTTGCGGAGGATATTAGCAGCACCGTTAGCATCGGCGTTGACAAATTCTCCATTTTTGGTGCGGTACATTCCTCGTTTGACTCGCTTTCCGCTAGCCTTCCACCCTTCCGGCTTGGAGCCGAATACAGGCAGAGGGTCGTTGTCGAGAAAACTAGCTTTAGAGGTATAACTTTCTTCAGTTTCTATGAACCGAATTCCGTATTGTTCACACAGTTGCTCAATCCTGTTTTTGAGACGAGCGGTAGGAATTTGGACAAACTCTTGGTTTGTCTTTTTCCCTAACTCAATGCCATCTTTGTTGCGCTGATTCCAACCGAAAACGACTGTTCCGATTCGATGTTGGAGACAATGGTTGATGACGACACGAGCGGCTTTATTAACTGCATCTCTTACTTGCCTATTGCGCCTTTCCGTGAGAGAGGCTAATTCTTCGTCCCAAAATCCCTGAGCTTTCCTCAACTTAATGGTTGCAACCCGTTTGTTATATAGTTGATTAAGACTCTTTAGTTTACGTCCATCAACAATAAAGCTGGTCTCCACGTTAGAAACACAGGTCATCCAGTTGTCAAGACCGGGGTCGATACCTAACACTCGTGAGAGATCTACATCTGCTGTTACAGAAGGTAGAAGATAGACGAACTCAGCATAGAAGCAACCGTTGCGGGGAAAGATTCTTAACTCCTTGATATCTTTAAAGTTGA
>NZ_JBKHHI010000470.1:0-4828 GCF_046539235.1 Coleofasciculus sp. | reverse complement strand
CTTGTCCTCCTTGTCTTGTCCCCACCCTCAAGTAAAAAACCTACACCTGTCAGGAGGGGGAGATGGGGTGAGGGGGAGATGGGGGAGTTCACTCAAAATTGAATAAGGGCGGGTTTTGCCAAAAAATTTAGGTAAAACAATTCATGTTTGTCCCTAAACCCGCCCCTACAAACTATATCCCTTGAGCGAAGCGAAGGATCAAAACTCAAAACTTCCCAGACGTACTACACATAGCGCAAACGGATTAATTTTTCAAGCTTTGACGCTATATCTGACATAACCTATAGTCTAGGTTTAGCGGAAATTAACAGTAGATTATCACGATGGTAAGAGAGCTTGAGCGAAAACATCTCAATGGTGATTTTCCGGAAACGGCACCGACGGCAAATCCGGTATTTTTCAGAACCTACAGCCGCCGCACAGCCAAGGGTAGAGAGACGTGGAAGGAGGTGTGCGATCGCACAATTCAAGGCTTAAGCAAACTGGGTAAGCTGACTCCAGCAGAAACCGCTCTGCTGGAACGGATGATGCACCAGATTAAAAGTTTACCCTCCGGGCGCTGGTTATGGGTCGGAGGCACCGATTGGCTGGAAAATCCGGAGAATTTCTCTGGCGCTTATAATTGTACCTCTACGAATGTGGTAGACTGGCGTGCCTTTGGCTTAATGATGGACCTCGCCATGATGGGATGTGGCACAGGGGCGGTTTTAGAACCCCAATACATTAACCAGTTACCCCCAATTCGCAATCATCTGAATGTAATCTTAGAGGGTGAAATTGGTACAACGCTATCGGAGGAACGCCGGGAAAAAACCGAGGTCAAAATTGATGGAAATCAGGTGACAATTTATGTCGGGGACTCCCGTCAAGGGTGGGTTAAGTCCTATCAAAGTCTGTTGGAATTATCCACAGATGAACGATTTTCTGGTGAAGTTCAGGTATCCATTAATGTGAGTGATATCCGTCCCGCCGGAGAATCCCTAAAAGGCTTTGGTGGGGTGGCGAATCCGATTAAATTACCGGAACTGTATCAGCGATGTGCGGCGATTTTAAATAAAGCCGTGGGACGGCAATTAAATTCAGTCGAATGCTGTCTTTTAATTGATGAAGCCGCTGTCGTGGTTGTCGCGGGTAACGTGCGTCGTTGTTTACCCGAAGGCTCCCTGGTTCACACCGAGTCTGGATTAGTTGCCATTGAAAAAATTCGGATTGGCGATCGCGTTTTAACCAGTAACGGGTTTTATCCGGTAACCAACTTCTTTGAACAAGGCGTTCAATCCCTCTGTCGGATCAAAACTGAGGATGGTTATTTGGACTGTACCCCTGACCATAAAGTTGCTGTATTAACTGACATTTATGGCAACTATAAAATGGTGAAAGCCAAAGAATTGAAAGCTGGCGATCGCTTAGTCTTTGTTCCCCAGAAAATTCCCGGAACCCCAACGGAGTTACCTGAATTTAAAGGGAAACTAAGTTCCCCGGCTAAACCAATCACCGTGCCAGCGTTAACCTCAGAAGTGGCTTATTTCTTAGGGTATTTACAAGGAGATGGTTCAGTCAGTTCTGATGGTTGGCGGGTGCGCTTGCGGATTCACCAAGATAGTCCGCAAATTCTAGAACGATTGATTGCGGTGGCTGAACAGTTTGGGTTGCCAACTCATACGTTAAGAACACCAGAACAGGGAAAAACAAAGCCCTTTGAATTGCAACTCAATTCTGCCGCCCTCAATCAGTATCTTTCCCAGTTTAAGCAGCCGTTTACCTCACCCTCTGTACCCGAATGTATCTTATTGGGAACTCAGGCGATTCGGGAAGCCTATTTAGCAGGTTTAGCAGATGCTGATGGATGTCATTCTCAAGGGGTTTTAGTGGCTTCCGTTCATCCCGACTTTTTGCGGCAAATCCAGACTCTATATGCCTCTTTGGGAATTGCCACACGGTTGTGTGCTTCAATTGGTAAACGCACAGGGAAATGGGAAGGTGAGTTAGTGACTGTAGGTGAATCGGCTTATTTAGCGGTGCAAACCTTCATGTCTACTGACTCAATTACGTTTAGCAAACGCCAACAACAACGCCCCAAATCGTTTCACGATCATGGATTTCCCCTAGACATAGTGGAACCTGTGGTTAGTCGCGATAATTATGGAACAGGTCAAAAGCAAGTCATTACCCCAACCGTAAAGCGATTGGTTCCGGAGTCTACGGAGTTAATTCCCGTCAAGGTTAAGTCTGTAGAAACTAATGTCCGCACCGCACCAACCTATGACATTGAAGTGGCAACTATCCATGAATTTGTCTGCGAAGGGATTCTGGTGTCTAATAGTGCGGGGATGCGCCAAGGGGTTAGTAATGATGAAAAGTTTGTTAATGCTAAAGATAACCTATGGCAACAG
Organism: Coleofasciculus sp.; assembly: GCF_046539235.1. Lineage (GTDB taxonomy): Bacteria > Cyanobacteriota > Cyanobacteriia > Cyanobacteriales > Coleofasciculaceae > Coleofasciculus. The sequence goes on along the minus strand of NZ_JBKHHI010000470.1, from coordinate 2,435 downwards.
GATGAAAATGGAAACTGGCGAATTGATCCAGAACGCGATGCGTTGAGGATGGCAAATCATTCCCGTGTTTTTCACCATAAACCTACCTTAGATGAATGTATTGCCGCCGTTCGCAAACAATATTATTCTGGTGAAGGTGCGATTCAATGGGCGGGAGAAGCCGTGGCACGAGCAAGTTGTGATTTGTTGACAACTCCAGCCTTGAGAAAAGAGTTTCTGCAAGCTTATGAACAAGGAAACGCACGTCATTGGTTACAGGAAAAGTATACCAATTTGACACCCGATGAAATTGAGCATCGCTTGCAGCGGTTTGGCTTAAATCCCTGTGTGACGGCTGATACTTGGGTGCATACGGAATTTGGTCCGCGCCAAGTTAAAGATTTAATCGGGAAGCAACATGGAACTTACGTTAATGGGGAACTGTTTAGCACAACAGCCGATGGCTTTTTCTATACGGGCGATCGCACTGTCTTCACCCTAGCCACAAAAGAGGGGGTTTCCCTACGTTTGACAGGAAACCATCAAATTTTGCGAGTTAGCGCCCAAACCCAAAAGCGTCAATATACCGAATGGGTAGCGGCTGAGGAATTACAACCAGGCGATCGCGTATGCTTGCACAATCACCGAGGAATTCAGCCTTGGCAAGGTGTGGGAACCTTTAACCAAGGATGGTTATTAGGGAGTCTCGTCAGTAATGGATCACTCGCCCAAACTCAAGCCGCCATCGTGCGATTCTGGGGTGACTCTCCTGTCAAAATGGCAGAGTCTGAAGTAGCAACCCTCCAACAACATGGTGTTTGTACTGTAAAGTTAGGGGGTGATTCTGATCGCCAACCGGATTTACAGCAAGTGGCGTCGAGTGGGCTGGATCAATTAGCCGCCCAGTTCAAGATTCATCGCGGTCAAAAAATAGTGACGCCAGAAATTGAACAAGCCAGCTACGAGTTTTATCGGGGATTCCTACAAGGATTATTCGATGCCGATGGTAGCGTGCAAGTAACGCAAAATAAAGGCATTAGCGCGGGTTTAGCCCAACGTAATCTTGAATTCCTGCAAGCGGTTCAGCGGATGCTGCTGCGCTTAGGAATTGTTTCTACGGTTGCTCAAAATCAGCACGAATTGGTGATTGCTAACGACAATCTGATTGAATTCCGCGATCGCGTGGGTTTCCGTCAGCCGGAAAAACAGCAAAAGTTGGACAATTTACTCAACGGATACAAGCGTCAGCTAAACCGGGAACGCTTTATTGTCACCGTTAAGTCGGTTTCTCCTACGGGTATCGAATCCGTTTATGATTGCACTGTTCCAGGTGTCTCTCGCTTCGATGCCAATGGCATTGTGGCGCACAATTGCGGTGAAATTATCGGCTCGGTATTCCATTGTAATTTAGCCGAAATCCACCTGAATCAAATTGATCCGAATAACGAAAAGGAACAAGAGGAGGCATTCAGCGCGGGGGCGCTTTCCGTTGCCATTTTGCTCAACCATACGTTTGTTGAGGAACGGTATCAAAAATCACGGGAATTAGACCCAATTGTTGGTGTATCCTTCACCGGATTATTCGATTTCTTTGTCAAGGCGTTTGGCGCAGACTGGTTACACTGGTGGGCAGAGGGACGCCCAGATACTGACCAAGGTGTACAGTTCAAGGAACAAGAAAAAGCCTATTTAACCCGGTGGCGCGATATTGTGCATCGGGTGGTGTGGGAGTATTGCGATAAGCATGGGATTAAACGCCCCAATCGCTGTACAACCGTGCAACCCTCTGGAACAAAATCTCTACTTACAGGCGCATCTCCGGGTTGGCATCCCCCCAAAGCACAGCGATTTCTTCGCCGCATTACCTTCAGAAAGAATGATCCGGTGGCGTTAGCTTGTCTGGAATATGGATACAATGTCACGCCATCCCAATCTGATAAAGATGAAAATGGAAATCTCTTAAATGATCCGTTTGCTGAAGCCTGTTCGGAATGGCTGGTGGAAATTCCCGTGGCTGTATCTTGGGCAGATTTACCAGGTGCCGATGAAATTGATATCAGTCAGTTTTCGGCATTGGCACAAATGGATTTTGCTATGCAAGTTCAGCGCTGGTATGTAACGCATAACACCTCTTCCACTTGGGAATTGCGCGTTAATGAAGTTGAACCATTAGGAGAGCGGATTTATCAAGCGATTCAGAATGATGAAGGGTATATTTCAGCGGCGCTATTGGCGCGGTTTGATGACCATCAATCCTTCCCCCGTTTGCCTTTTGAACCGATTGATAAAGCAACGTATGAGCAATTAATGCAAGAGGTACAACAGCGACGGAAGATGTCTGATTTCTATCCAGCTTTGGAGAAATATGATGCAGGTGAATTAATGGAAGCTGGACCCGTGGGTTGTGATTCGGATAAATGTATGTTCCCAGAACAGACACCGAATGCATAATTCAT
>NZ_JBKHHI010000469.1:0-4854 GCF_046539235.1 Coleofasciculus sp. | reverse complement strand
GTGAGGGGTTGAGCTTAAGTTGACACAGGTGAGCAATGCCGTACCCCTACATCAATGGTACGCTGTGGGACAGATAGCGGCGGGTTCCCCTGGCTGTTGAGGAGTAAACGGTGGGGGGGTTTAACCCAATTCATTTATAAAATAGGGAGACTGTCGCTATTCTATCGCCACCTATGCCCCTTTGCATTAACCCCACCTGTCCAAAACCCGACACCTCAGAGAATGAGCATCAGCGCTTCTGTCAAAGCTGTGGTTCAGAGTTGCTGCTGAATGGGCGTTATCGGGTGATGCGCCTGATTAGTGATAAGAGTGGCTTTGGCAATATCTACGAAGTCTACGAAGGAAGTACACCGAAAATCCTAAAAGTTCTCAAGGATCATCTGAACCAAGACGCTAAGGCGGTGGAACTGTTTGAACAAGAGGCGGTGGTGTTAGGGCGACTGAATCATCCGGGTATTCCGCAAGTGGATAGTTCATTCCTCTATCAGACGCGCAATGGTTTGGGGTTGCACTGCTTGGTGATGGAAAAGATAGAAGGACCCACCTTAGAGCAGTGGTTAGAACAACAGCACAATCGACCCATTTCGGAAGCGCAAGCGATCGCGTGGTTAAAACAGCTTGCAATTATTCTACAGCTTATTCATGATCAGCAGTACCTGCATCGGGATATTAAACCCTCTAATATTATGCTTCGCCCTGATGGGCAGTTGGTGTTAATTGATTTTGGTACAGCCAGAGAAGTTACCCGCACCTATCTAGCTAAAGTTGGCGCAGGTGGCGGGATTACAGCCGTTATTTCATCCGGGTATACCGCCCCCGAACAAATGAATGGGGAAGCGGTAAGACAATCGGATTTTTTTGCCTTGGGACGTACTTTTGTCTTTTTGTTAACCGGACATCATCCCAGCCAGTTGTATGATGCTCAAACCGATGAATTGAAATGGCATAATCATACCACCGGGATTTCCCCAAACCTGTTGCAGTTAATCGATGAGTTGATGGCGCGACAGGTTCGCGATCGCCCACCCACCGCCCAAGCTATTTTACAACGCCTAGACACCTTAGAGCATCAACCCGCTACATTGACCGAAACTCTGAAAGTGGGAGTCGCTCCTCTCCCTCAATCAGAACCCGCCCCAGAACGCCACTCTGGGCGCTGGCAAGTGGTGATTTTAGTGTTAGCAATACTGGTTATTTTAGGGATTGGAATTATCGGTTCAGGCGGGTTAAATTCTCAATGGGTTTGGATATTTACCCCAGCGCAAGCGCCGCAACGAAAGGGAGATGTGGATTATTTTCCTTACGTTGAGGGAGCCGATAGTGAAGGGAGAACGGCTGAATTTAGTGTGGCGGTACTTTCACGGGAATATAAATGGAAACTGGGGAGTACGTTTCAAGTCAACTATAATCAGCAGATGATCCCTATTGATGCGTTACGGTCAAATTTGGAGGAGGAAGGGATACAAAGTTTGATGGAAAATCCCAGTGAAATTATTTCGGTGGGAACTGCTTCCTGTGAAGGAACTCCCGTGGGAGAAGAACAGCGAGCCTTTCAACGCGCCGAGCAAATCCAACTGTTAGCGAAAAAGTTATTTCGGGATGTACCTTCGGTAGAAAACTATCGCCTATTAAATTTGGGTCAATTCAAAAGAGACGATTGTTTACCGGATCAAGATGCCACGTCGTACCAGCGTAGTATTATTATTATTGGCGTGAAGAATAAAACCCCTGGTGTAATTGTAGATGAAGCCTTGCGATCGCGCTTGGAACAGACACCCTTTGGGGATTTTCGCCTAGAGGATTATTCCCTGGGTTCGCCTGAGCGGTTTCAAACCATATCCAGTCAGCTAGAGAACCCGGAAACGCCGGAAACGCCAGAGACGCCGGAAACGCCAGAAAACCCGGAAACGCCAGAAAACCCGGAAACACCAGAAAACCCGGAAACGCCAGAGATACCCGGATTGTAGGCTCAACATGACGGATTGCCTCTTGGACTACAAACTTGGTATAAAGTCCAGTTCCAAGCCACAACGCCCAAAATAGTACATAAAAAATAGTAGAGGCGTTACATTTAACGCCTCTACTATTCTTTTAATACCCCCAAGGGAATTCGAATCCCTGTCGCCTCCGTGAAAGGGAGGTGTCCTAGGCCTCTAGACGATGGGGGCTTGTTTCTCAGACCTTAATAAATATAACGAACATTTTTGGGCTTGTCAACTCCTGAGCCAACAAATTAATCGGGAAAATTTATTTCTCCAACTGAGTGACCAGATGAATCAACTCTGGTAAAATGAGCTTCTCCATAGCGAGTGTTACCGCTCCCGTAGAACCAGGAAGGGAGAAAACTAGCTTACGGCGATACACTCCAGCGACAGCCCGTGACGCGATCGCGCGTGAGCCAATCTCTTGGTAACTGAGCCAACGAAAGACCTCACCAAATCCGGGTAAGGTCTTCTCTAACAACCTCGCTAAGGCGTCATAGGTGGTATCTCGCTCCGCAATCCCTGTACCCCCGTTAACCACAACCGCCTGAATATCCGAACGCTGGGCGAGGACTTGCAGATACGTCTGAATCTGGTTCGGTTCATCCTTGAGAATTTCGTAAGCGACAACCGTATGACCCGCATCACGCAGCAATTGCTGGATGCACGAACCACTGCGATCAGAGTCGTGCGATCGCGTATCACTGACTGTCACCACAGCACAAGCGATCGAGCTTGAGCCTGTATCGGGATGAGGCTGATGAGTCATATCGGCGGTCTTTAGGCTGATCAAGGGGATATTTAAGCTAGCATTTGAGACTAAAGTCCCGTAGATCACAAAGAATTGAGATCTACAGATTCAATGCCCACAAGAATACCACTGAGTTACTCATCCTTTGAGCAGTGGGAGAATCAAGACTTACTAAATCCTAAATCATTCTCCTCAGCATAGCGCTCCATGAAACGCATAAAACGATCCCATTCTTCTGTCGATTTCATGATCACAATTGCTTCTAATGCCGTCGGTTGTCCATTGACAAATTTGCCTTTAACCTCTCGGCTGACCAGCTCTCCTTCTTCATCCATCAGGTATATACCTGTTATTTCTTCACCATAGTTGCCATTGAGCGCCTTGGGATTATCAAAATAAAATGTTGCCGTACCATTGCTACCATCACGAGAGCGAGTCAGGCGCACATCAGGTACAACTTCTTCGTCAATGCCTCTAATAAATTGAATTTTAGCCATGAACCGTTCAATCAAAATTTAAGAAAGTTATCACCAATTGCATGATCAGCCGTACTTGCCATTTGCACAACAACTGGAGTTGGAAATTTTCTCAAGGCGTGAATCCAGTTCTACGTCCAACCCCGAGTAACTGCTGCGTCTTGAGCTTCCAGACACTGATCACCGATTGTTTAATCTCCGCCCATCTATTCCTACCTGAGAACAGCAAGCGATTTTGGCGTTTAGATTTCATAGTGATTGTAGCAAAAACTTTACAATTAACAAAAAAATACCGTTTTCCTGCCATAACGACCGAGGTAATGGCAAAATTGATAGAGCAGATCATCAAAAAATTATCAATCGCTCCCTCATTGGCGTTAGCGTAGCTCGGTGAATCCTGGCTTACCTTACCCCTTAGAGGAAAAGGTTTTTCAGGTTCCTGCCAAAAATCTGCACCGTTTCACGGCGATTCCGCCAGCGCTTGACCCGAAAGCAGGTACAAGCCTGGGACTCTCGCCACCTTTGCTATTCCAAATCCTTAACCAATATCAATGGGCAAAAAGCGCGTTCTCTCTGGAGTTCAACCAACTGGAAATCTTCACCTGGGTAACTATCTCGGAGCAATCCGTAATTGGGTAGAAGCCCAGAGTCAGTATGAAAATTTCTTTTGCGTCGTTGATTTACACGCAATTACGGTTCCCCATAATCCAGCAACTCTAGCCGCTGATACCTACACCATCGCGGCGCTATATCTAGCCTGTGGCGTGGATTTGAGCTATTCCACCATCTTTGTTCAATCTCACATCCCCGCTCATTGTGAACTCACCTGGCTATTTAACTGCGTCACGCCCATAAATTGGCTAGAACGGATGATTCAGTTTAAAGAAAAGGCGGTGAAGCAGGGAGAAAATGTTAGTACAGGTTTACTAGATTACCCCGTGCTGATGGCAGCCGATATTTTGCTGTATGATGCGGACTTAGTACCTGTGGGAGAAGATCAAAAGCAACATATCGAACTCACTCGTGATATTGTGATTCGGATTAATGACCAGTATGGCAGCAAGAAAAAGCCCGTATTGAAACTGCCCGAACCCTTGATCCGCAAAGAAGGAGCGCGGGTGATGAGTCTCACCGATGGTACAAAAAAAATGTCCAAATCTGACCCATCCGAAATGAGTCGGATTAATCTGCTGGATTCTCCAGAGGAGATACAAAAGAAAATTAAGCGCTGTAAAACTGATCCGATTAAGGGGCTAGAATTTGACAATCCCGAACGTCCAGAGTGTCATAACTTACTCTCGCTTTATACCCTACTGTCGGGGAAAACCCAGGAAGCTGTCGCCGCCGAATGTCAGGATATGGGGTGGGGACAGTTCAAAACGGTGTTGAGTGAAGCAACAATTGAAGCCCTCAAACCGATTCAGCAAAATTATCAAGCGGTTATAGAAGATAAGGGTTATCTAGAGTCAGTCTTACGCCAAGGGCGCGAGAAAGCAGAAGCGATCGCTCTCTCAACCCTATCCAGAGTCAAGGCAGCTATGGGGTATTCTACACCCCTGTAGAGACGTGCCATGGCGCGTCTGGGAGATGGGGAGATGGGGGAGCAGGGGGAGCAGGGAGAGCGGATTACCAATGACAGATGACA
>NZ_JBKHHI010000468.1:0-4860 GCF_046539235.1 Coleofasciculus sp. | reverse complement strand
GCTGTCACCATGCGATTGATATTCTTCAGCTTTAGCTCGAAATGCTTTACTGTAGTTCTCACATTTCTTTGGGTTTGTTTGAGCTAATATCTCTGTCCATTGATACTTAGTGAAATCTGATAACTCAAATGACGGAATTTTTGGTGACATATTGACAGGCGTCAGCTAGTAAGCAAAATTTACAAAGTCATATAATCTCTCCAATCTAGCCATGGAGATATGGCTTGCCTAAAGTTACTAATTTGTAGTATATTATAATATTAAAAACTTCAAGCTAGAGCAAGAACTCTAGGAACCACGCTTGGCTATCTTAACCCTCTTTAGCCGCTTCCTTCTGTAAGCCAAGTTGCTTGCGAACCGCCTTTAACGATTTCCCCCGCTTTACCTTCGGGCAAACGCTTTGCTCTGGCACATCAGAAGCCGAAAGAACGTTCTTTTTTAAAGCCGCCTGTAGAAGATTTAATTCGTCTTGCAGATCTTCGAGTGATTCTCCGAAAGGCTCGATCGGCTTTTTTGAACAGGCAACTATCGCGCCGTGATCATCATAATATACGGTACGAATTGTGTAGCCACTATCCTCAAAGAACACCCGATAATCCCAGTTCATCATAGTTCTCCCTCCTCTCCTTGAAATATGTACTTGTTTCTCGGCTTGGCAGCGATGCGCTCAATACTGACGATTCTAACTTTCTCCTCAACGTTATACAGAACGCGATACATACCTAGCCTCAATTCCCATTGCGCTGTATCGTTTGGACGCAGGTGCTTCCGGTTGCGCGTCTCTGTCGTTGGCTCATGAGAAAGGTTTGCCTCAATACCGTCAAGAATCACATTCTGTTCGTATTTCTTAAACCACTGCAAATCCTTGATCGCTTGGTCTGTCAACTCAATTGCAAACACGGGTGGCTATCTATAGCACTACGCACACACGTTAGGACAAAATCAAGAAAAATTAAAATCGCTCAATCCCTTTTCAGGTAAGCTTTTGTCTTCACTATTGCCTATTGCCTATTGCCTATTGCCTAGCGCGTAGCGCTATATACTGTAATGTGTTTCCAGTAATCGTCTAGGCTACCATTAACATTTCCAACGAGGAAACAGAAAGATGGGGGAGTTCTCGGGTTGACTCAATTTGGCAATTTGACCGGGGCGGGTTTATATCAAGTTGCAGTCAAAGAGGTAATCTGTCCTCGAACGAAATCCTTCACTTCGTCCGAGGACAGAATCAATCTAATTCAAGCGGCTGGCATGTCTCTGGTAGCAACCACATCCGCCCCTGTTTCCAAGGCATTCGCCAAAATCACCTCACCCATTTTCACAGGTGCAGTTAGTTTCACTTGACGCAGTGCTTGGCACAATTCCTGCATTTTTTCCTTAGGAATAGCCATATTAGTTTTTACCGGTAGTCTAGCCCAACGCCCTTGTTCTACCTGTACAGTAGTTGTTACCATACGGCGAGGTTCGGTATGTTCTTGTTTAGCATACTCTTGTCCCCGTTTGCAGTTAAAACCCCGCACTTCGACAATTTTGTTGTCTTCATCTTCAACTTCTAAACGGCAACCTAGGGGACAGCCAATACAAAGGTAATGAGTAATCGTTGTCATAATAAATACCTGGTGATTGCTGATTGTTTATATCATGTCCGGTTGAATACTTACACCATTGGTGGAGACAAGGCTCTAGGACAGATGGCAGATGGTAGAAGGGAAAGAAGAAGGTTGCCAGGGAGAAGTAAATGATAACTGACGATAAGGACATGATATTACTAGAGACTCCTTCGCCACCCTTGAGGGAACCTGGTTTGTAGGGGCGGGTTTAAGGACTTTCTTTTGGTTGATGATGGTAACGTTGGTACGAAACCCGCCCTGACTCAATGTTGAGTTCACTTCTTTAATCTTCACAGGGTACTACATCTACCCGCAAGGTATCCCCGTGGAAGTTCTCCAAAAACCGAGGACGTACTTTGAGATTAACCATCTCTGCGGGGACGACATAGCGCAGTTTTTTCTCATACACGTTACCTAAGCGCAATACGCTTTGTTCCATGGGACAATTGACCCGCATGTAAACTGTGTGTTCTCTGTCAGTGGAAATAGTATGAGGGACGCAGTAGCGCACATTTTCCCCTGGAACTAGGCGAATATTATCCCCCGGAGGGCGTTGTTCGGTGACGTAAGCCGCAGCATTGCTGCCTGCGAGAAAGGCTTCCTGGCTGACAAAATCAACTAAGTCGTGAATATGGACAACATTACCACAAGCAAAGACCCCATCCATGGAGGTTTCCATCGTGCTGTTCACCACCGGACCACTGGTTACAGGGTCAATCTGGAGTTTCAACTGTCGAGATAGTTCGTTTTCTGGAATCAAGCCAATGGACAGCAGCAGGGTATCACAGGGAATATCCCAGCTTTTCTCTAAATTTGGGGTAAAGTTTTCATCAACGGGAGCAACGGTAACTTTTTCCACTCGATCTCTGCCATGAATATCCGCCACGGTTGTGGAAAGGTGCAGGGGAATGTCGAAGTCGTGCAGACATTGGACGATATTGCGATTGAGTCCATTGGCGTGAGGCATAATTTCAAACACGCCTGCGACTTCTACCCCTTCCAATGTCAACCGCCGCGCCATAATTAAGCCAATATCCCCGGAACCGAGAATCACTGCCCGATGTCCTGGCAGATAACCAATCATGTTGACAAATTTCTGGGCTAATCCGGCGGTCAAGACACCAGAGGCGCGAGTACCGGGAGTGCGAATGGCGCCGCGTGTGCGTTCTCTGGCACCCATTGCCAGTACAGCGGCTTTGGTGGAAAGAACGTGGACGCCTTGACTACCGGACATGAGTTTGACTTGTTTGTCAGCATTAATATCCAGTATGTAAGCATCGCTGACAATATCTATGTCCGTTTCTAAGACTTGCTCCAAAAACCGCTGGGCATATTCTGGACCGGTGAGTTCTTCTTTAAAATGCTGGAGTCCAAAACCCGGATGGATACATTGCAAGAGGATACCGCCTGCTTCTTTCTCCCGGTCAGCAATCAAAATGCGATCCGCTCCGGCTTGTCTAGCACCTAAGGCGGCTGCCATGCCTGCTGGACCGCCACCAACGACTACGACATCATACTCTTTTTTTAAGTGGCTGATTGTGTCTGTAATCATTTAGCTACCTCCTCCCGTTCCCTAACAATCCAAGTGTCGCCGCCACGTTTGGTAATTTGCGATAGCGGCTGGTCTAATTCTTGCGATAGCAGTTCCATACACCGTCCAGTACAGAACCCTCCTTGACAGCGCCCCATCCCGGCGCGGGTACGGAATTTGATGCCGTCGAGGGTGCGTGCGCCTCGATGAATGGAATCTAAAATCTCACCCTCGGTAATTAATTCGCAGCGACAAACAATGCGACCATAATGATGATTTTCTTGAGTCAGGGCGATTTGTTCGTCTGTGGACAAGGAAACAAAATGGATGGGTTTGGGAATGGAGGGGACAAAATCATCCTTGGGTTGTAAGGGCAGACCTTCGTCCCTTAATATATCTCCGACCATTTCAGCAATTGCCGGAGCCGCTGTGAGTCCGGGGGACTGGATACCTGCGACGTTAATAAAGCCCTTTTTGTCGGTCGAACCAATTATAAAGTCTTCGGTTTCCGTAACTGCCCGTAAACCGGCAAACTCAGCGATGCAATCCCTCGGACTAATACCGGGAACGACTTGTCTGACCATCTGGAAAACGGTTTGTCCTCCGGCTACGCTAGTGGTCAAGTCTTCCTTATCATCAACCATTTCTGCCGTGGGACCAACCATAATCGTGCCATCGTAGGTGGGGATGACGAGAATTCCTTTGGACACGGGAGTGGGACAGGGGAAAATTACCCGTTTGACTAAACCCATTAACCGCTTATCCAGGATATATTCCTCCCCTTTGCGAGGGCGAATCGTAAAGGGTTGGACTCCTGCCATCTGAGCGATACGGTCAGCCCAAAGTCCCGCTGCGTTTATGATAAAGCGAGTCGGGAATTCTCCGCGATTTGTTTTGATTGTCCAGGTGTCATCCGTTTGGTCAATATCCTGCACCAGACTATCGGTTACCAGTTCCAACCCATTCAGACAAGCATTTTCAATCAGAGCAAAACAGGCTTCGTAAGGATTGATCACACCTGTCGTTGGAGCATAGAGTCCGGCGATGGCGTCGGGATTGAGGCGGGGTTCTTCTCGCAGTAAGCGTTCCTGATCCCACATTTCCAGCCCAGGAACGCCTTTTTCTTCACCTTGTTGTTTGAGTTTCTCTAAGGTGGGGAGTTGTTCTTGGGCTAGAGCGACAGTCAGTTCGCCAATGCGCTTGAACCCGAAACCTAGCTCATCGCAGATTGTATCCCACATTTGATTCCCCAACCATTCTAGTTTCCCTTTCAAGGTTTTGGGGGAGCCGTGATGACCGCCGTGAATAATCCCACTGTTGGCTTTACTGGTTCCGAATCCGACTTCGCTCTCTTTCTCCAACAAGACAGCACGGATAGGATAGCGCATTAACTCACGCGCGATCGTGCAGCCAATTACACCACCGCCAATGATAGCTACATCGTAAACCATAGTTTTGACCTGTCATAATTTTTTTACTTAATTCCTCTTAGGGATTCTGAGAATAATTAAAATTGTCGATAGACTATTCCAGTATAAGAAACCAGCGTTTTGATATCGAACCTATCTCAAAATTTGTTAGATTTATTTAATTTAACTACAATACCAGACCAATCCAGTGATCCAAGCGGTACTCTAGAATTTATCTTTTGTAAAGATTTCCACACTATAAAGCCCTCTTTTCTTTAGGAAAAGAGGGCTTTATAGATAAAATAATAAGTCT
>NZ_JBKHHI010000467.1:0-4868 GCF_046539235.1 Coleofasciculus sp. | reverse complement strand
ACAATGATACTTTGCTTTTTGTCAGACGTCGGAATAGTAAGCCCCCCTTTTGAAGGGGGGTTTGGGGGGATCTCCGGATGTTCAATACAGGCTTACAAGTTGTATTAACTCCCCAGCCATTTTCATCCAAAAAACTCTAATTATTTAGGATAAAAATCATGTCACAATCCATCACAATTACCAACCAAGACATCCTGCATCACCTCAAACTCGCCTGTCAGATTCCCACAATTATCGAAGGAATCATCACCCGCAAAATTATTAACTCAGCCGCGACTGAAGCCAGTATCCAAGTTGAAATCGCCGAATTACAACAAGCAGCAGATCAAATGCGGTTCATGAATAAACTGCTCAATGCGGATGACACCTGGGCGTGGCTGCAAAAATTTGCCCTTTCTCTAGATGATTTTGAAGAAATGGTTTACATCAATGTCCTTTCCGGGAAATTAGCCCAGCATTTGTTTGGCGATAAAGTAGAACCCTGGTTTTATGAACATCAGTTAGACTATGCAGCGGCGGTGATGTATGAAGTGGTTTTGGATGATGAAGATTTGGCAATAGAATTGTTTTATGAACTTCAGGAAGCAGAAACCAATTTTGCGGAGATTGCTCAGGAGTATATTCAGGAGCAAGAATTACGGCGCAAGGGAGGATATTTAGGATTGGTTAAACGCCAGCAAATGAAACCAGAGATTTCGGCGAAAGTGTTTGCGGCGACGCCAGGGGAGGTGTTGAAGCCAATTGTCACGTCTAAGGGGGTGCATTTGATTAAAGTGGAGGAGATTATTCAGCCGGAGTTGGATGACAAGCTGCGTTATCAGATTCTTTTGGAGTTGTTTGAAGGGTGGCTGAAGCGACAGGTTGAGGAGGTGGAGGTTGTGACGAATATGGGCGAGTCTTAGGCGTTTTTATTTTGGGTGTAATGTTGGGGTGCATGTCAACGAGAGTAGGTTGGGTTGAGGAACGAAACCCAACGCTATCGTTAGTTAACTTAACCCTTCACTTAAGAGCCGGGAAATAAATTTCCGGAACCCAAGCTAAAACCTGTTAAAACAGGTTCAAAGCTTACCCGATAGATGATGAGGGTACAATGTCAATCCTCTTCATAATAATTGCATCTGATCTGATCACCCGTTTTTCCTTACAAAATATCCCACGTTGATAGGGCGCACCGCTGTGCGCCCCTACAATATTCACATCTTGGATCTTATGTCAAATACTTCGACTTGACCGACGCTCTAGACAGTTGTGAGGAATCGCGCCTTCTGTTCTATGCTGTTGAATAATGGATACTCAAGCGCCAGCACAGAGGGAACACAAGTTGGTTCTGCTAAGCGTAGCAACTGATATCCAATACCCGCTAACCCAGTCATCAATCCTGGTGTTTCAACGCCTAATGGTACTCCACAAAGCCAACCCTGCTGATTGATGCTTTCGAGAATAATTGCAGCTAAGCGGTTAACTTGGGTTTTCCACTGGGGGTGATCCAAAATAAGACTAGCTTGCAATAACAGTTCCAAATTGCCGAGATCGCCATGACACAAGGAGTGATTCATGCCAAATCCTTGAGTCAGAGTCGTGTTTAGGGCTGTGTCAATCTCTGCACGAATTTGGGAATCATCAAGGTAGGATAGAGAACGTAATCGACCTAATCCAACTCCTGGCGCCCCATGACACCAAGCTGTCATAAAAATATCTATCTGTTTGTTATCTGAGAGAACTGTATTCTCAAACTCACGCAAATCGGGCCAGTTTCCGACTTTCCCAGAAAAGAGACTGCGTTCATAGGCGATCGCTCCCAGTGCAGCGTTGTGAAACCGTTGCTCACCTGTCATTGCTGAAAGTTCCAGCAACGCCCATGCTATACCCGCAGCGCCGTGAGAGAACCCTGTTAAAGGTCTTTTTCCCACACCTGTGGACACCCATCCGATCCCTTGGTTCATCGGTTGAGCGCAGGTAATCAGGCGATCGCCACATTGAATTGCCACCGCAAGTGTGCGTTGAGATGGTTTACAGCGATACAGATTGAGCAAACTGATCAGACAACCAGCAGCACCGCCGATGATATCGAATTGTTCATCTTTGGTAATCAAATTGGGAAGTAATTCAACCCGTGATTCCGCCTCAGCCAAGAGTTCGGGTTCATCCCACAAAATTCCCAGATGGGTCAAAGTATAGATTATTCCGCCCCAGCCACTATAACCACCGATCGCGGTTATCGATGCTTTTTGAGTCTCCATCTGATGTTGCATCGTCTTCAACGCCGCTTTTGCTAATTCGGTGTAACGCTTTTGGTTAGTGACATTGCCAAGGTAGGCAAGAAAGAGAATAATACCTGCTAAACCATCATAAAGGTCGATTCCTAATGGAGTCAGAATCCAGTGCTTTTGAGCGATTAGCGTTAAGCCAATCCAAGAGACATTTTGCTCTTCACCCAACGCCAGAAACTCTAAGCGATCGCCAATTTGTTGGGCGGCGATTAATAGTTGTTCACGAGTCACAGGATTTTTGGCTTCACTCAGATGATAACGAGTCCACTGCGCTTGTTCATCTGCCATGGCTAATGTTGTTAAAGAAGCACGAATAAACCATCGCTGTTGCTGCAAATCCGCTTCACTTAGTTGCTGGAGACGACGTTGCACTAAACTCATACCTGTTTCGCCAAAGAAATCGCCAATGGGTTCGTTAGAGCTACTCCAAATCGTCCGCGAATTCGGGCGGGTGGTGAACATGGGAATATCACCCTGCCACAAATCTCTCTGTTCAGCAGCAATCACCCTGACTAGATAGGGGTGTCGCTCAATTTCTGCCCATAGTCGGTCAAAAAAGCGATCGCGTTCTAAAGCATTGCGTAAGAAATCAGGATGGAAACTTTCAGAAAGTAACAGGCTGTAGGTGCGAGTCGGTCTGAGGATACAACGCACTTCATCTTCGGCGAAACAGCCTAACAGTCCATTTTCAGCCAGTAACTCATCTCGATAGTGCAGCAGTAATTGATAAATGTTAGTAAAGCCAGTTAGAATGGCTTCCGTATAGTCTAAGACATTCACGTCCACCCCATTCAACGTTGGTCGATTCTGACTTCCTGGCATTGGCATCCGCTTGCGAGCAAACCGCATTTCATCTGTTCCCACTGCTTCTAAATAAGGAACCGGACTGGGTGTCAATTGACCCGCTTTTCCTCCCAAACCACTCATTTCGATTCCTTCGGATTCAGCATTTGTCCAAAAGCGTTCCGGAAGTAATCCAACTCGCAAAACAGAATAAGCAATTTTGTGATCAGTCGGTAAGTCAGATTGAGTTGCTTCTAGACTTTCAGGACGAGGATGAAACAGAGATTCCAGATCAACTAAGACTGGATGTTCCCCAGCAGCGATTAAATTTTCCAAATGAAAATCAGTTGCTTCAATCGCATACAAAAGCGCTAAATAGGCTCCCTGTCGTTCATAAAAACGCTGAATCTCTGCTGTATCAGTACAGCCAGCCGCCTCCACAAATTCAACCCAACCATAATTGCCGCGATTTAATAGTTTGAGAATCCGAAATGGTGGATGATTCCCCCGTTGATTGAGCCAAGTTAGTAATTCCTGAAAATGAACATCGACGGCAAGTGATCTGGGCTTATAGACGAGGTTTAAACCTGATTCAAATTGAGCAATCAGCACCGAACGTCCGCCCCGATGGGTGTCACCCAAGCTACCTTTTATCTGGTGCAATAAGCCGGGTTGCTTGTCGGGGCTGAATGTGGCACAAATTGTGTGCCAATCGTTACACAGATGTTCAAGTAATTCTTGGCTAAATTTAACCCATTGATTAGTCCCAATTACGATTTGACGCGCCAAAACCGGATATTCTTCTAAAAGAGAAATCAGACTGTCACGTTGGCACAGGCGTTGCCAAAAACTCTGAAATCGCTCCTCTTGGGTGTTACCTTGTAAAAACCCTTGTAGACGCGCTACATTCAGTTCTAAAACCATTGTCCGACTCACCATCCACAGCAGGCGTTCTGAAAGACTGGCAAGGAAAAAATCTGCAACTGTATTGGGGTCAAAAGGAAGATTAGGGTAGGTTTGGATTAATTTTTGGATTTCTTGATGTAGGCGATCGCGTGCTTGGTTAATAAAAGGTGCAAAAACACTTAGAAATCCAGCCGCTTCTTGATCTGGCAATTCTTCTGGGAGTGGAATTAAACCGAGATGAGGACGAGTCAAGGCTTCAGCAATTTCTGTTAACCAGCCTGGCGGAGTTGAAAAATAGTTTTGAACCGCATGAATGGGTTCGCCGAGAATTTGAATTAATTTATCTTCAGTAATTCCATTTATGGCTAGGCGCTGACTCCAGTAAGCATTTTTATTGAAGGAAGACGTTGATTTCCATTTCTGGATGCGCTGCTGAGCAATTTTGTGGTTAATTTCCCTTTGACAGCAACCGCTTGACATATTACTTAGTAAGGCAATTCTCTCAGTTAAGGTAGTTGCATTATACCAAGCAGCAGATGGAAAGTCAGGTTCATTCATAGGATTAACATCAATGAAAAGGATTTAAAATTATTCCAAGTCTGGAATTTTTTGTGCAGAAGAGGAATCTTAACAATCCCTCTTCTTACCAAACTAACCTAAACGTTAATTAGGTTATTAACGTCACCAGCACCACCAAACTGTTTTTGGACAAAAACACTCGGCGGTTGCTGTACAAATAAAACCACCAGAGCCACATCCTCCTCCGGCAACAGCGTTTAAGTCTTCATCTGTCAAGTCAACCAGCCCAGCCGGGTTGTCTGGTAACTGTGCTTTCTGTTCTTCACTCAAGCTATTGCGGAACTCTTCATCCTTCCAAGCACGGATGATATCGATGTTTGCCATTTATTT
>NZ_JBKHHI010000466.1:0-4873 GCF_046539235.1 Coleofasciculus sp. | reverse complement strand
GTAAGGTTCCTTCGTCCATTGTCCATTCACCAGCATTCCGGTTGCCATATTTTCTGCCTATCCCAATATATTTGTTGATTAATTATCCCAAGTTTTGGTTTTTCAATTCTCTATTTCATCATTTGATCAATATTCTTTAAAAAACTTTATATTTATTAATCCATGGGGACACCAAATTGTCTTTTGACCCAAGGGCGGTTTTTTGTTGATAAGTTATTAGTAAGCTGTTCGGCATTTAAACCTTAATGTCAACAATGGCGAAGTCTTTGTAGTGCGAGCCAGCCAGCTCGCTACTAATATCCAATTTAAATGCATGACAGCTTAAGCAAATTACCTGAGTGGCTAAACCCGCCCCTACGATAGGTTGGCATTTATCCTCCTTCGTCCTTGGTGATGCTCAAAACAATCGGCAAATTACCAAAGACGAAGGGCAAATTCAGCGTTACTCTTCCGTACTGAGAATTTGCGGCACTTTAAAAAAGTCCCCATCTTGGTCAGGAGCTTCTGCCAATAAAGCATCCCGATCCGGATACCGTTGGAGTTGGTCAGATCGAGTCACATTACTAACATCAATTGCTCTGGTCGTTGGCGGAACATTTTCCGTATCCAACTCACTAAGCTGTTGAAAGTATTCCAAAATACTATTAAGCTGCGGCAAAAATTGCTCTTCTTCTTCAGGAGTCAACTCCAAACGAGCCAGATTAGCTACTTTGCGAACTTGTTCAAGGTCAATCATGATTGATTGTTGATTGTTGATTGTTGATTGTTGATTGTTGATTGTTGATTTTTTCTTAGTCAGTGATGAATGACAAATGACGATCACTAAAAATAGATATCAATGGCTGAACGTCCACTGGTTTTCAGCCAGTTTTGCGCTTCTAAGTAGTTATTGGGAGCCAGACGAATCGCTCGTTTCCAATAGTCGGCGGCTTGATCAAACAACTTTTCTGCGGCTTCATCATTTCCCGCTTCCTTCTCCTTCTCCGCTTGGAAATGGTAAATGACAGCAATATTATTCAGCGCTTGGGGGAGACGGGGATTAGAGTCGAGAGCTTTCTGGTAGTACTCTAATGCTGTCTCATGCTCACCGTTGCTAGTGTAAATCAACCCCATATTGTACAGAATCAGGCTGCGGTCATAGGAATCTTCTTCTAACTCCAATGCTTGCTTGTAATTATCCAAAGCTTCAGCATATTCGCCATCTCCCTGAGCCGACATACCATCTCGGTAATAGACGAACGCTTCTTTGGCTCTCTTGTTAGTTGGCAAAACCTTAAGAATTAGATCTGCCATTACCGTGAAGGTTTTGTCAACAAAGTTATCGTTACGCTGTGTTCGTGGCATAGTTGCTTCCCAATTATCCCGGTTGTCAATTATCGTAGCGTGTCTGGGATGCACTCGATCAGATATTGGGGATTGGATAAATTTTGACCCTCAAGGAAATGGCGCCTGTGTAGGGGCGGGTTTCACTATTATCGTTTCTGACATCACCCAGATGCAACTAAACCCGCCCTGACTGAGTTTCGGGTTAATTCTCCCTACTGGCGTGACACAGCTTAATTGTGACTTTATAAAAATGCTACAACCTTTACCTGACAAGGCTTTACGCGAATTTCCTATTCCACCATTGAATCGGGCGCACGTCGGTGTGGTAAAAGGGCGCACGTCGGTGCGCCCCTACGGTTTCCGGGCGTAAAGTTAATTCATTAGATTAGGTTGGCTACGCCGCTACTTTACCTAGCACCAGGAGCCCCCTCGCCCCCCATCTCCCCTATCTATGAATCGTCCCATCAGGCAAAATTGTCCCTTGGAGACTAGCACCCTCTACGGTAAAATCATCTAAAACTGCCCCTGTCAGGTTAGCTTTGTTCAGATGAGTGCCTGCCAATCTAGCACCTTTGAGATTAGCAGCTTGGAGATTTGCGCCTGTAAGATTCGCCCATCTCAAATCTGTTCCGTCTAAATCGGCAGCGCCCAGATTTGCCCCAAACAGATAAGCACCACCCAAATGAGCCTGACTCAGATTAGCCTTTTCCAAGTCAGCTTGGTAGAGGTAAGCACCAATCAATTCGGCTTCATGGAGATTAGCATCAGCCAGATTAGCTCGGTTAAGATGGGCGTTCATTAGGCTGGCTTCACTGAGGTTGCTGCGTCTCAAATTAGCTTCATTAAGCATTGCACCTTTTAGGTTTGCCTCTCTAAAGTCAGTACCAATCAGATTAGCATGACTTAGATTAACGTTCATCAGCTTAGCGCCTCTGAGATCAGCCCCGATTAAGTTAGCATGGCTTAAATCAGCATAGCTGAGTTCCGCTTGCATCAGATGAGCGCTGACTAAGGAAGCTTCGATGAGATTGGCGTCAATCATACAAGCCAGACTCAGATAAGCAAGGCTTAGGTTTGCTTTTGTCAGATTTGCCGTGATTAGATTAGCCGATTCTAACTGCGCCCCTTTCAGGTTAACCTGCTTCAGGTTAGCGCCTCTGAGGTTAGCGCCTTCGAGGTTAGCCTCGCTCAAATCAGGTTCTATGGTGTGATGTTGATTTCTCCATTTAATCCAGCTAACTGCACCTTGTTGAAGTAATTTCAGATGCTCTAAATTTGCCATTCGCGTCTCCCGCTTTACCGTTCACTTATGTCTCCCCCTCATCCCCTAACCCCTTCTCCCATGAAACAAAAGCTCCCGCATCCTTTGGTCTCCCCCATGGAAAAAAAAGCTCCCGCATCCTTTGGTCTCCCCCTTTTTAAGGGGGACGGAAGGGGGATCTAAAAAGGGGGAAAGAGGGGGGTAGGGGGGAAAGAGGGGCTGGGGGTGAGGGCTGTAGCTTAAGTTGACACGGATGCAAGCCTTGCGCCCCTACATTTGGATGTATTTGACACTCCCCGCCCTATAAGTGCGGGGATTCTTCTTTCATAGATTCAACTTGCTGTCAACCAAGGGTGTTGGGTTGAACCTTGTGTGCTTTCCCTGACATGCCCCCCTACGTTTAGGTGTATGTCATGACTTAGGAACTGCTCTATCCTGAATTTTTGGACATTCACCTATTGTTCAATGAAAATGGGCAGATGGCAAGGTGGCGGATACTGTTTCAGCTCGACAACGCGGGTAATATGGTTAGGAAACCCCCTTTTGCAATGGCGATTGAAATCGCTGCTACACAAACAAAGTCCGCCTACGCGGACTAAACTATAATGGGGTGGAAAACCCTGATTTAGTAGTAGTAATTATTAAAAAAATAGGAAAATTATGAGGTAAAAATTCGGCGCTGTTTTCAGTTAAACAAAATCCATTTATTTTAATCCATTATAAAAATTGACAATTTTGCCAAATAGAATTTGAAGGGTTTAATTAAGATGACTCAATCTCTAGCCATTTCTCAAGCGATTACTAATATGGCTCAACTTCAGGAGCGGTTTACACTGATACCCGCCGATAGTGATCTCTTTTTTCCGGAGTGGCATGATAATTTACCAGAGTTAACCGAAACAGAACGGGCATTTCTGGATAAGATTAAACGCCGATTTAAGCGTCATCGAATGCAGGGGGAGTTGGCGGAAGCAACAGTCAATATGCTGATTGTTGCTCACCTGCTGGAGTTAGCCGGGTTGTATGATGAACCGTTTTTAATCACGAATGAGTATTCCGTAGAAGTGGTGCTTGAGGATCGAGATGAAAAGCTACGGGGTCGAATTGATACATTAGTGTTTCAACGGCAGTTTTGGAGTGCGGTAGTGGAATCAAAGAAGTCGATTTCCTTTGAAGCGGGAATTCCCCAAGCACTGGCTTATATGATGACAACTCCTCAGAGTGATAAACCGCTTTATGGGATGATTACGGATGGAGGATTGTATATGTTTATTAAGCTGGTGAACCAAGACCCAGCCATTTATGATTTTTCCGATGTATTCTCCCTGTTGTTATTGCGACAGAATAAGCTTTATGATGTGTTAAAGGTGTTAAAGCGATTGGCAAGAGTGCTGCAAGAGAGTTAAACCACTCTCTTGAGGGAAATCAGGTAAAAGTGATTTGAGCAAAAAATATTGGTTCTTCCGGACTTAGTGTGCTCGCTCATTAGGGGTAGAAGTTGTTAAACTTGTAATTGAGCCGGAAGAGACAGCCGGACAATTGGCAAGACAGTTAATCGAAAAAGCACGGCAACAGCTAACAGATGAAGCCATCCAGCGAAATTTAATTAACTTGATTGAGACAATCATTGTATACAAGTTACCACAAAAGAGCCGCAAGGAGATTGCTGCCATGTTGAATTTAAGTGACTTAAAGCAAACCAGAGTTTATCAGGAAATTCTAGAGGAGTTTAAATTAGAAACCATACCGCGAATGCTCAAGTTTGGGTTTAGTGAAGACGCGATCGCGCAGGTGTTAGATTTGCCACTAGAAGTTGTTCAGCAAACAGCACAGTCACAAGGAATTCAACCTATGTCATCTGACGAACGTAACGTAGCTGCATTTATCGAACTGTTAACCAATCGGAGAACTCTCTTTACCCCGGAAGAACTTACAGAACTCGATCAGTTAATCGCCACCTTGCCTGATGATAAAGTAATGGTCAAATCGGTGTATCTTCCAATCAGGATAACTCAAGATATCTGGAATTATTACAACCTGAAAATACACTAAATTTTTCTGCTATCCCTGAAGGGAGTACACTTCAAGTTCGAGGCGAAGTCTATCCTCTACAAATTCATGATACCTATGCTGTTGATATTACCACAATCTAAAACACAGAATCAATAAATCCCTCAGATTTGGTGCTGCTAACTGGATTTAACAATTAGCCAATGTATCCGTAGTACCTCGGTAAGGGCGCAAGGATGGTGCCCCTACCCCAATGTGTAATTCTCTAAGGATTTC
>NZ_JBKHHI010000465.1:0-4873 GCF_046539235.1 Coleofasciculus sp. | reverse complement strand
TTCTCGCGAAAGCGAGTTCCCCACCGTTAACTTTAATTGTCCCCACCTACTTAACCTTTGTTCAAAACCCGCCCTTTCCGAATGTAGGGGCGGGTTTTACAACTATCGTTTCTTCCCTCACCCAGATGTAACTAAACCCGCCCCGACTGTTCTCTATTCTCTGTTCCCCGTTCCCTATTCCCTGTTCCCTGTTGTCCAAATCGCGATCGCGCCATCATTACTCCCACTCACCAATATCTGTCCATCATGACTAAAGCCGAGGGAGAAAATCGAACCCGAAAACCCTTCCAACATCGTCATCAACTCACCCGATTCCAGATTCCATAACCCTAATCTGCCATAAGGACCTAACGCACTAGCTAAAATGTTACCCGACGGATGTAGCGCCAAAGCATTCACAAACACAGGTTTGGGGTTTTCCACAGGTGTCGAGAGTAATTCCCCAGTTTCGGGATTCCAAATGTTAATGGTTTCAGCAAAACTCTCACTCACCAAGACATTTCCATCCTGATTAAACGCCAACGCTCTTAAAGACTGAGGATGCTGGAGGATATGCCGAATTTCCCCACTCTGCCAATTCCATAGATGAATTGTACCGTCCTCAGAACCACTGACAAGGAGTTCTCCATTGGGACTAAAAGCAAGGGATAGAGTTAATTTTTCAATCTCAAACTGAAGTAGTTGCTTGCCTGTTTCTAGATTCCACAGGGTAATTTCTGAGACAAACCCTAACCCTTCTCCTCTTCTTCCACTAGCCAGAGTTTTTCCATCTGAGGTAATTGCCAGGGATGGAATCATGCCTTCTTTTTTCTGGAGAGTCTTGATCAATTCGCCAGTTTTCAGATTCCAGAGTTTAATGGAACCGTCCTCAATACCCCCGCCACTCACCAATTTTTCTCCATCTGGACTCATGGCGAGAGCAGTAACTTGATCCGAATGTCCAGAAAGCGTCCGCAATGGTTGACCTGTATTTAGGTTCCAGAGTTTAATCGTTTGATCATCGCTACCCGTGGCGAGGAATTGTCCATCTTGGCTAATCGCGATCGCACCTACGGCATCTGTATGTCCCTTAATATTACGCAATAATTTGGCATCTTGCCATTGTTGAGTCGGCGTAGCGGCGATGAGAGTAGCATTTCCGGGACTTGGGGATACAGAGAGCGATCGCGGCACGTTGGTTACGATAACAGACAGCACAGTTATAACCGTCAGTGCGACGAAAACCGCGTAAGAACTTGACCGACGACTCATAGTTAACCTTTTGGCACAACATCATCCCACCTAAATTGGTGAGGTTGTTCCCTTAGACGACAGATAAAGCCAGAAAGTATCCCATAAATATTATTCCCGTGCCAACAACAGCACAAAAAATTAGAGAAATTAATTCGGAGAGGGTATAACTTACAGAGAATCCAGGCATCATGAAACTCCCAAACTACGGTAACGATGCCATGATCACTTGGAATGAATCAATCAACCTCATACTTTCGGGTTAAATTAAATAATCTGGCTGATAAATTTAATGAATATTTAATCTTTCCGCAGGATTAGTTGGACATTGCACGACAGATAGAGGCGGTATCCCAGGACGAGAATGGGTGGGATAACGGTAGGGGTTGCCATTATTTTCTATTGGTTCAACGGTATCCGGTATTTTTTCTAAATCCGCTTCAGATGCCGTATCCGTGGTGACCCAAGCAGCACTAGGAGAATCCGGGGCAAGTTGGATAATGTAACAAACCATCCACTGATTGTGATGGTGGTTGTAGTCATAAAAGCGTCCCAGAATTACGCCCCAGTCTGTCTTATTTGTTTTCCACTGAACGCGATCGCCTTCTTGGTAACGAGGAGTAGGAATTGGCAAAGTGTTGAATTGTGTGTAGGGGCGGGTTTCACTATTATCGTTTCTTTTTTCCCCAGATGTAACTAAACCCGCCCCAACTAAGTGTTGAGTCTCCATCTCTTCACCGTGACGCAGGGCGTTTAAGGCGCCAGCGATGAGTTTTCCGTCGATGCTTCGAGTCAACTCCTGGATAAATAGTTTCGCGATCGCATTCACTTCAGCATCGGTTAGGTGCATTTGTTTAGCCATTTGATTTACTTCTCTACCGCTCACTTATCAACAAAACCCGCCCGATCAAAGCCGGGGATATGGAGTGGATTAGGTTACCGTTTTTACGGAAGATTCGTATTGATTTTATGGGGATGTTGAAAAAGCGCAACTGACGAAGTATCAAAAAGAACCAGTGACAGAATTGAGTGTGCAACACTACTCGCCGTCACTTTATCTATCTCAAGCCATAGATACAACCTTCTTTATCAAAACTTAAAAAAAAATAGTTTATGTAAATAGAATTGTATATTTATGTAATGGTTTTGCTCAGGACTCGTCAACAGCCTGTGCGTTCAGCAGGACTCAAGGACGCATTCAATTAGGGAACAGGGAACAGTAATGAGCGTGTGACCAAGGCTCCAGGGCTGCAAGGAATGGCGCAAGAATGCATGGGTAAGGAGGTGATGAGGAAGTGATGACTGCTGAGACGGACATGATATAGCACTACCGGGATACGTTAGGACATTCCCCTGTTGCCTGTTGCCTGTTGCCTTTTTACCCAATTTTATTGTCCTAACCTCAATGCGTAATGCTATATCAGTGACTCGGAGCCCTATGCCTCAGTCACTGTGTTCCTCGTACCATAGCCTCTGAGTAATTACGTTGTATTTTAAGAAAATATTACGGGGTGTTGACAACATGCTCCATCAGGTTAACCCATAACCAAACTCTAATTGCTATGATCGGAGCTTGCTTCAATTAAATGACTCATACGTCAATTTGAGGTGCATTCTACACTAGGAGTCATCATGCAACTATCACAGCCTTTGTCGAAGTCGAAACCCAAGCATATTGTTTTGACCTCTCATCCAGGGCGTTCTGGGAAACAACCCCCTCGCCTGAATTGGGGAGAAATCGACCCCCTCAAGCGGGGACCGATTATCGGTACGGTGACAAACCTTGCCCATCGTAACGTGATCGGCACTCACTCTGGTTCCTATTCCGTCTATCGGGCATTAGCCGTTGCCAGTGGAGCGCTTCATCCCAATCACCGAGCGGATTTGACCAATACGGCTCCAGTGGTCGAGATTGGTCCCCATCCCAGTTGGGCTGACCCTAATCGCATTGTGTCTCTTGATCCCTTTGGGGGAATGGTGGGTGATGTCTACGCCAACCTCTATGAGCAAGGGTACGACATTCGACCCACGATCGCAGTCACCCAAGCCCATGTCAATTTGCCGGAAATCCAAGAGGCGATCCAGAAAAATCGCATATCAGTTGACGGTAAAATTGTCAAGCCTAACGGCAGTTTAGTTGTCACCAAGGTTGCCATTGACCCCGTGTGGTATCTGCCAGGAATTGCCCACCGACTCAACGTCGAGGAAGGAGAATTACGTCGCGCCCTCTTCCAGCAAACCGGGGGAATGTTCCCTGAACTGGTAACCCGCCCAGATTTACAGGTTTTCTTACCTCCGATTGGTGGGATTACCGCCTACTTAATCGGTGAGGTGGACGCGATTACTGATCCCAATCGCCAACTTGCCGTGCGCGTTCATGACGAATGCAACGGTTCCGATGTGTTTGGTTCCGATATCTGCACTTGTCGTCCTTATTTAGTACATGGTTTGGAAGTTTGTGTACAAACCGCGCAAGCCGGAGGTGCAGGGGTTTTGGTTTACTTCCGCAAAGAAGGGCGAGCATTAGGTGAAGTCACCAAATTCCTGGTTTATAATGCCCGTAAGCGACAAGAAGGCGGCGATAGCGCTTCTTCCTATTTCAACCGCACTGAATGTGTGGCGGGTGCCCCCGATATGCGGTTCCAAGAACTAATGCCCGATGTACTACACTGGTTGGGAATTACTCGCATTGAAAGTTTTGTCTCCATGAGCGACATGAAATACAATGCGATCACCAGTTCGGGTATTGAGATTGTCAAGCGCATCCCAATTCCTGACGATTTAATTCCCGAAGATGCCATGGTCGAAATTGCTGCCAAACAAGCGGCTGGTTATTACACTGAAACAACCGCACCCGATGCCGTAAAATTAGCGACGATTAAAGGGCGTAGTCTTGGTTGATAGTTTTTGGTTCGTTATTGGAACTTGGGGAGTTGAGCAAAACCAATGACGAATGAAATGCCAAAAACAACAGATGATTGCAGATTTGATTTCAGGCAACTTCTTTGTTATTCTTGATCGAGTGACTTAGCTTCCTCATAGTCAGCAGTGTTTCCTTTCAGAACAGTAAGTGTGTCTAATCACAAGTAGAGTGTGTACTCCCGCACTGGCGTCTGTAGTAAGCTATACCGACAGACCGTTATTCAGGGGTACACACTATAAATTAAAATTATGAAAAAGTTTCGAGTTTTGTGTAGGGGCGGGTTTCCCTGTTATCGTTTCTGACCTAACAATAAATATAACGGCTACCAACCCAAGCCAGGACAAATCTGTTCCCTGTTCCCTTTCCTAACCAAAATGTCCCGCCTTAGACCGATAACCATATAACTAACCCGCCCCGACGTAGAGACGTAGCATGCTACGTCTCTACATTCGCGTATTCCCTGTTCCCTGTTAAGAAGTTCCCCGTTCCCTGAAAAATGACAAATGATCAACAAACCATTGCATATCTAAGAACACCAAAGGCGATTCGAGAACGGTGCGATCGCGTCTTGGATCTGGCTGAGGCAAACCAGTTGCATTACTTCGGCTGCGATTTAACCCAGCTAGAAAATGTGGCAAGTTATGTGATTCAAGTCATGCAGGATGACTATCCCGATTTTAATATCCCATTCCACAGTCGCTGGCGGCATTTTGAAGTCGG
>NZ_JBKHHI010000464.1:0-4876 GCF_046539235.1 Coleofasciculus sp. | reverse complement strand
ACAAATGACCAATGACAAATGACCAATGACAAATAACAATTAAAGGAACTATCAAACTATGGTTAGCTTAGTCCGAATGTTGTCTACCCAAGATACAATTCTTAAACAAGAACCTATTCAATCCAGTTTACTGCCAAGCTATAAACTTCAGCCGATTCCGGCTAGCACATTATTAGTGCTACAATCCTACACGCCCCCAGATCTGACCCGACATATTCGGATCAGTTTCCAGGATATTGGATTTCAGGGTAGAAATTTAAATTGGTATGCGTTTATTGATCATGTTCAAATTACCAAAGAACCCCTGAGACCAACAGAAACGGTGGCACAGATGCTCTCGAAGCAAATAGAAAAAGATGTTGTAAAAATGATGGTTTACCGACAAAGTTTGCCACCTGAAGGGGGATTACTTAAAATTGCATTTAACGTGGATACTGTAATTAAGCGTACCCCTGTTCAATCGATGTATCTCAGTCCAAATGCTCTGCAACCGATTCCCGCAGGTACTGAACTGGTGCTATTAACCAATAAACCTGATGCCTATAATATGGTATCGTTGCCAATTGAAGATTCTCACATAAAATTTACCCTAAAGGACGTTGAATTTAAAGGTTTCAATCAAGATTGGTATGCCTTTGTCAAACATGTTGGGTTGCAATTAGTGGGTTGATCTTGGACAATAATCCATCTGGAGAAGTTTATTTTATAAAACTATGGCGATAGAATCAGGAACAATGTACCATTGCTCCCAGACGTAGCATGAGGAGTCTCTACATGGCTTCCCCTACTCCCCCTGCTCCCACTAAGCCTGACTACTTTCAATCGCCCAACGCGCTAATTCGGTACGGTTATGCAATCCGGTTTTGCCCAGCATATTAGACACATGGCTTTCAATCGTGCGCTGGCTAACATTAAGTTCCTGGGCAATTTCCCGATTTGCCAACCCGCGTGCAACAAACTGTAACACCTTCAGTTCGGTTGGTGTCAATTCCACATTGGCGGGAACCTGAATGTTAGATGGCGGCTCTCCTCCAGGTGTTTGAGGGCGAGTCGTTAAGCGCCTAGCCTGTCTCAGGGATGATTCAACTTGGGCGACTAATTCTTCTGGCTCAAAGGGTTTGACCATGTAAACATCGGCACCAGTGTTGAGTCCCTTAACCCGATCATTGCTTTGTCCTTTGGCAGAGAGAAATAGGACAGGAACCCAGTTCATGCGCGGATCTTGCCGAACATACTCAACTAGAGCATAGCCATCCATCTCTGGCATCATTACATCACAAATGATCATGTCAGGAATGTCTTGAGCAAGAACGTCCAACGCCTCTCGACCATTTTCCGCCGTGATCACGTCATACCCGCGAAACTCTAGGTAGTCCTTAACGAGCAAAATCAGATTAGGATCATCGTCAATCAGCAGCAGTCGCTTGTTAGTTCTGACACCGTTGTCTTTCATACTTTAATACTGGTCATTCGGAAGGTTAGGTGGATAGATTAAAAATTTCGTTGTTCTGGTTCCACGCCTGCTACCCGGACGTTATTGAGCGGCTACAACTGATCGGGTGTAAGGGTACTTGCTGAGTCCGAGGATTAGCTGTCAATGTTATAGCCTATGTTTGCTGACGCGAGCGATCGCGCTTTCTCCGGCAATGATTTTGATGTCTAGATATATCTCGTCCTATGTTAGTCTAGCGAACCCGAAAACTAAATAGGCAAGAACTCATACACTGTGGCAAAAAAAGCAACAGCTTCCCCGCTCCCCCGCCTGAGAACGAACTGCTCAAGTATTTGCGCCATGCTGCGCTAATCTTTCCAGAAGCGCTGGACAATCTTGTTCCAAAGGCTTTTCGGTTGATCTACACTGGCAACTTTTTCAGGAGTGATCTGCGGTTGGGATTTACGGTTCGCTCTTTTAGCTCCTGCTGCGTCGGAGATAGGAGATGGATCGTTTTCTGGGAGAGGATGAACCAAAAAAGCATAGTCTTCCACAATCTTGTTGCCAATGAGATGCTCTTGAATAATGCGTTCGATCACCTCTGGCGTCGCGTTACGATACCAAACGCCATCCGGGTAAACCACCAGAATTGGACCACTCGCACAGACGCGCAGACAGTTAGCTTTAGTACGGAAGATGCAGCTTGGTTGCTCCTGAGTGGGTTGATCCAGCTTAAGCTGTTTCAGACGAGTTTTTAAGTAGTCCCAGGAATCAAGACCCGCTTGTTTAGAGCAGCACTTCGGTTTAGTCTGGTCAGCGCATAGCAAAACATGGCGTTGAATTTGATTCAGTCCGAGGCTATTTACATTTTTGGCTAACAGCGTTTTGTCTGAGGCTTTATTCATCTTAAATCGTCTTACCTGCTAAAAATTCCCCTATATCCTGTAGAGTAGCGCTTCACTGCATCTCTTGAGGCTTCCCCAGCTCCCTCAGCTCACCCAGATCCCCCAGCTCACCCAGCTCCCCCGACAACCTACACCCGACACCCCACACCCAAACCCCCATCTTATAGTTCGGGAACCCGTACCTGGAAATTGATTGCAGTTTCATGCCTTAGTTGAGTAAATTAGCACTCAGAAGCAGAGAGTGCTAATCACTCAACAGCAGAAAGTGCAAAGTGAGACTAAACTACTAGATTAGGAGGGAATTCAATGGCAGCCGTATCTCTGAGTGTTTCTACAGTCAAGCCATTAGGCGATCGCGTTTTTCTCAAGGTCAGTGCCGCGGAAGAGAAAACTGCAGGTGGCATCTTGTTACCTGACAACGCTAAAGAGAAGCCTCAAGTCGGGGAAATTGTCGCTACCGGTCCTGGCAAGCGCAACGATGATGGCTCTCGCTCGGAACTGGAAGTCAAAATTGGCGACAAAGTTCTCTACTCCAAGTATGCCGGTACTGATATCAAGCTAGGCAACGAAGAGTATGTTCTGCTTTCAGAAAAAGACATCCTCGCTGTCGTTTCTTAATTGTGCTCGCTAAACGTTCAGGAGTATACAAGCCAGTTCTCTGGCAACTCTCCTGAATGATGAACTCATAGCAATTAGTAACAGTCCACAGTTCAACTCTCAGACTCAACATCACTGAAATCTATGGCTAAGCGCATCATTTACAACGAAAATGCTCGTCGCGCCCTGGAAAAGGGTATGGATATTCTGGCAGAAGCCGTTGCCGTTACCCTTGGTCCAAAAGGTCGCAACGTTGTTCTGGAGAAAAAGTTTGGCGCTCCCCAAATTGTCAATGACGGAGTGACCATTGCTAAAGAAATCGAATTGGAAGACCACGTAGAAAACACGGGTGTCGCCCTGATTCGTCAAGCTGCGTCTAAGACTAATGATGCGGCGGGTGACGGTACTACAACCGCTACCGTGCTGGCTCATGCCATGGTTAAAGAAGGCTTGCGGAATGTTGCGGCTGGTGCGAATGCCATCGCCCTGAAGCGGGGGATTGACAAAGCCATTGCTTTCTTAGTAGACAAGATTGCCGAGCATTCCCGTCCCGTAGAAGAATCTAAAGCCATTGCACAAGTTGGTTCCATCTCTGCCGGTAACGACGAAGAAGTCGGTCAGATGATTGCCCAAGCAATGGATAAGGTGGGCAAAGAAGGTGTGATTTCCTTAGAAGAAGGGAAATCCATGACCACCGAATTAGAAATCACCGAAGGGATGCGCTTTGACAAGGGCTATATTTCGCCCTACTTCGCTACCGACATGGAGCGGATGGAAGCGATTCTGGAAGAACCCTTCATTCTGATCACCGACAAGAAAATCACTCTGGTTCAGGACATAGTACCTGTACTCGAGCAAGTTGCCCGTTCCAGTCGTCCCCTGCTGATTCTGGCTGAAGACATTGAAAAAGAAGCCCTAGCGACTCTGGTGGTCAACCGCCTGCGCGGTGTGCTGAATGTCGCGGCGGTTAAAGCTCCTGGTTTTGGCGATCGCCGCAAAGCTATGTTGGAAGATATCGCGGTATTAACCGGTGGTCAGGTAATCACCGAAGACGCAGGTCTGAAGCTGGAAAACACCAAGCTAGAAATGCTAGGTAAGGCACGTCGCATTACCATCACCAAAGACAATACCACGATTGTGGCTGAAGGCAACGAAGCCGGTGTTAAAGCTCGTTGTGAACAAATCCGTCGTCAGATTGAAGAATCCGATTCCTCCTACGACCAAGAGAAACTACAAGAGCGTTTGGCGAAGTTGTCTGGTGGCGTTGCTGTGGTCAAAGTCGGCGCGGCTACCGAAACCGAAATGAAAGACCGCAAGCTGCGCTTAGAAGACGCGATTAACGCGACTAAAGCGGCGGTAGAAGAAGGAATTGTTCCCGGTGGTGGTACGACTCTGGCTCACCTTACCCCTACCCTGGAATCTTGGGCAAATGAAAACCTGACCGGTGAAGGTTTGATTGGGGCGATGATTGTGTCCCGTGCGCTAGCCTCACCCCTGAAGCGGATTGCTGAGAATGCGGGTCAAAATGGTGCGGTTATCGCTGAGCGGGTGAAAGAGAAAGACTTCAACGTTGGCTACAACGCCGCTACGAATGAGTTCGTTGATATGTTTGAAGCTGGTATCGTTGACCCGGCTAAGGTGACTCGTTCCGCCCTGCAAAATGCAGCGTCTATCGCGGGGATGGTATTGACTACTGAATGTATCGTGGTTGACAAGCCTGAACCCAAGGAAGGTGCTGGTGCTGGCGCTGGTGCTGGTATGGGCGATTTCGATTACTAATCGCTGATGGTGTGGGGGCGATTTATAAATCATTGGTGTCAACTTAAGGCTGAAACTTAATTAGAGATCCCCCCTAGCCCCCCTTAAAAAGGGGGGAACCAGAAATTAATCAAAGTCCCCCTTCAGATCCCCCTCTTCCCTTATAGATCCCCCTCTTCCCTTT
>NZ_JBKHHI010000463.1:0-4882 GCF_046539235.1 Coleofasciculus sp. | reverse complement strand
ATCCCCTTCCCCTAAACCCAGCCGCAATCGCCAAGACTACTATATTCACCGCGCTCGTGCCAGTTTGCGGCATACTTTGTTCTGGTACAACAACCTGCATCACCGCCGCCCACTTCCAGATGTAGAACTGCAAGCGGCACTCCAGAATGAATTGGAGGTGTTGCAGTTTAGCTTAGACAAACTTGAAGTTGGCGTGATTCGTATTGCCACCTTTGGTTTAGTCAGTCGCGGCAAATCGGCTGTTGTCAATGCTTTGCTAGGTCAGAAAATCTTGCAAACGGGTCCCTTGCATGGAGTAACCCAGTCGCCCAAGTCGGTGCGTTGGACGCCTGGTGGTGAGGGGAAAGTGCAGGTTGAGTTAATTGATACGCCGGGATTGGATGAAGTTCAGGGAGAAGCACGGGCGCAGATGGCGCGACAGGTGGCGTCTGAGGCGGATTTAATTTTATTTGTCGTGGCTGGGGATATTACCCGCACAGAGTATCAGGCGTTGTCGGAACTGCGACAAGCCCAAAAGCCACTGATTTTGGTATTTAACAAAATTGATTTGTATCCCGAACAAGATAGAGACGCGATTTACCAGCAACTGCAAGAACTGGGTACAGGTACTCCTCGCGATCGCCGCTTACAAAAGATGTTATCACCAGAGGAGATCTTCAGGGTAGCCGCTGAACCGTCTCCCATACAAGTGCGGGTGGAATTGCCCGATGGAACCGTCAGTTATGAATGGGAAACCCTACCGCCCCAGGTGGATGAGTTAAAGCAAGCCATTTTAAAGATACTCAATCGCGAAGGGCGATCGCTCTTGGCACTTAATGCCCTATTTCAAGCCCGAACTGCCCAAGTTAGCATTGCCCAGAAAACTGTGGCACAGCGTAAGGTAGACGCCGAAGATTTAATCTGGCGTTTTGCTAAGTATAAAGCCTTGGCAGTGGCGCTCAATCCGATTGGTCTGTTGGATATTTTAGGCGGAACTGTGGCGGACTTGGCGCTGATTCGTTCCTTATCCCGACTCTATGGTTTACCGATGACAAGTTATGAAGCGGGAAAGTTATGGCGCAAGATATTAGTTAGTTCTGGGGGTTTACTGTTGGGTGAACTGGGAAGTAGTGCGCTGTTGGGAATGGGTAAAAGTGCCTCAGCCGTTGCCAGTATTGGCGGAGTAACGGCTTTTGCTGGAACCGCCGTAACTCAAGCTGGGATTGCCGGGTATGGGGCGTATACGGTTGGTCATGCGGCGCAAGTGTATCTGGAACAAGGCTGCACTTGGGGACCTTTAGGAGCAAGTACGGTGATTCAAGATATTCTTAATCAAGTTGAACCGGATATGATTCTCTATCGCCTGCGACAGGAATTGAGTCAACATTTATGATCTGTGGGAAATTTAAATCAACCTCCTGCCGACATAAGCTAAAATGTAAAGCAATGTAAAGGTATTGTCTTTTACAAGACAGCCTCGCAGTAGACTTGAGAATGAAACTGCTAACTCCATCTCAAGTAATGGAGTCGAACGAGGAAGGCTATGGGGATCGCCACAATTAACCCAGCAACGGGGGAAACGCTCAAAACCTTTGAGCCACTAGATCATGAGTCGATAGAAGCCAAACTCACCCTGGGACAACAGGTGTTTGAGTCGTACCGGAAAACGCCGATGGCGCAACGGGCGAACTGGCTGAATGCGGCGGCGGAGATTCTAGAACGGGATAAGGTCAAATACGGTAAACTGATGACCTTGGAAATGGGCAAACCGATCAAAAGCGCGATCGCGGAGGTGCAAAAATGTGCCTGGGTTTGCCGTTTCTACGCTGAAAATGCGGCGGAGTTTTTGGCAGATGATCCGATTAAAACGGATGCCAGCCAGAGTTTTGTTCGCTATCAGCCCTTAGGGATTATTCTAGCGGTAATGCCGTGGAATTTTCCTTTCTGGCAAGTGTTTCGTTTTGCCGCCCCCGCGTTAATGGCGGGGAATGTCGGTATCCTGAAACATGCCTCGAATGTGCCGCAATGCGCTTTAGCGATTGAGGACATTATAAAGGAAGCGGGGTTTCCCGAAGGGGCATTCCAAACCTTATTAATTTCTGCCAATCAAGTTGAAGCCATTGTCAGTGACTCCCGGATTAAAGCCGCTACTTTAACCGGAAGTGAACCCGCAGGCGCGTCTTTAGCCGCTACCGCTGGGAAACACCTGAAGAAAACCGTGCTGGAACTCGGTGGAAGTGATCCATTTATTGTCCTGGAAAGCGCCGACTTAGACGCCGCCGTTACCACCGCCGTTACCGCCCGGATGCTGAATAATGGTCAATCCTGCATCGCCGCTAAACGCTTCATTATAGCCGATGCGATCGCGGATGAGTTTGAAAAACGTTTGGTTGAAAAATTTATTGCCCTGAATGTGGGTGATCCAATGGAGGAAACCACTAATATCGGACCATTGGCAACGCCCAGCATTCTCCAAGAATTAGACCAATTGGTACAAGATTGTATAGCACAGGGAGCCAAAGTTCTAATTGGGGGTAAACCCTTAGATCGTCCCGGTCATTTTTACCCCCCCACCATCTTGGCGGACTTCCCTCCAGGAACCCCCGCCGATAGCGAAGAATTTTTTGGTCCAGTGGCGTTATTGTTTAGAATTCCTGACATTAACGCGGCAATTGCTAAAGCCAATGCGATTCCGTTTGGTTTAGGGGCGAGTGCGTGGACAACGGACGAAACCCAAGCCCAACGGCTCATTGAAGAGATAGAAGCTGGGGCTGTTTTTATCAACGGATTAGTTAAATCTGACCCCCGCCTACCCTTTGGCGGGATTAAGCGCTCCGGCTATGGGAGAGAATTAGGAGTACAAGGAATTCACGAATTTGTCAACATTAAAACCGTTTGGGTGAAATAGTTAAGAACTATGGACGGGAGAGTACAGTAGAGGCTATTGTTAAAAAAACCGAATTTTAACAATAGGATTTTGATCCTTAGCTTTGAATTTTTACCGGGGATAGCTAACAGCCAGTCCTAGCTTTAGCTCTCTCTAACTTGTTCTGCTGAAATTTCAGTAGGTATGAGTTTCGACGAAATAGGACATCGCGCCAACCATCAAACGATAACCAAAGAAGATTAAGGGGAAAATTGAGATGGGCGAAATGAATACAGCCGACATGCTAGTCAGATGCCTAGAAAATGAAGGCGTCGAATACGTGTTTGGATTGCCTGGGGAAGAAAACTTGCATGTGCTAGAAGCACTCAAGCACTCTTCGATTCAATTCATTACCACCCGCCATGAACAAGGGGCAGCCTTCATGGCGGATTTGTATGGACGTTTAACCGGAAAGGCGGGCGTCTGCCTTTCGACATTAGGACCAGGGGCAACCAACTTAATGACTGGGGTAGCTGACGCTAACCTAGATGGTGCCCCAGTGGTAGCGATTACGGGACAGGTGGGAACCGATCGCATGCATATCGAATCCCACCAATACTTAGATTTGGTGGCAATGTTCGCCCCCGTAACCAAATGGAATACGCAAATTGTCCGTCCGAGTAATACCTCGGAAATTGTGCGGAAGGCATTTAAACTGGCTCAAAGTGAGAAACCCGGGGCAGTTCACATTGATCTGCCGGAAAATATTGCCGCCATGTCGGTTACAGGTGAACCCTTGGCTAAAGATGAACGGGAGAAAACCTATGCCTCATTCCGGAGTATCGGCAAAGCGGCGGTTGCCATCTCCAAGGCAAAAAATCCTTTAATCTTAGTCGGGAATGGGGCAATTCGCGCCCATGCGGCAGAAGCCCTAACGGAATTTGCCACCCGGATGAATATTCCGGTAATCAATACGTTTATGGGCAAGGGGGTGATTCCCTATACTCATCCCCTAGCGCTATGGACAATGGGATTACAACAGCGCGATCACGTTAGCTGTGCCTTTGATCAAACAGACTTAGTGATTGCGGTGGGTTACGATCTGATCGAATATTCACCGAAGAAATGGAATCCACAGGGCAAGATTCCGATTATTCACATCGGTGCTGCCCATGCTGAAATTGATAGCAGCTATATTCCTTTGGTGGAAGTGGTTGGGGATATTTCCGATTCGCTGAATGAAATCATGAAACAAGGCGATCGCGAAGGGAAGGCGACGCCCCATGCGGTGGAATTACGT
Organism: Coleofasciculus sp.; assembly: GCF_046539235.1. Taxonomy (GTDB): domain Bacteria; phylum Cyanobacteriota; class Cyanobacteriia; order Cyanobacteriales; family Coleofasciculaceae; genus Coleofasciculus. Next base: position 737 of record NZ_JBKHHI010000463.1, on the reverse strand, counting down.
TCCGATATTCGGGCGGATTATGAACAGTATGCCAATGATGAGGGGTTTCCGATTAAGCCGCAAAAACTCATCTATGACTTACGTCAGGTGATGGGACCTGAAGATATTGTTATCTCCGATGTCGGTGCTCATAAAATGTGGATGGCACGCCACTATCACTGTGATCGCCCTAACACTTGTATCATCTCCAATGGCTTTGCCGCCATGGGGATTGCCATGCCGGGTGCGATCGCGGCAAAATTAGTCCATCCTGATCGCCATGTTGTCGCGGTGACGGGTGATGGCGGTTTCATGATGAATTGCCAGGAACTGGAAACAGCCCTGCGAGTCGGCACAAACTTTGTCACCTTGATTTTCAATGATGGTGGCTATGGGTTGATTGAGTGGAAACAACACAATCAATTTGGCGACTCGGCATTTATTAAATTTGGCAATCCCGATTTTGTCAAGTTTGCTGAAAGTATGGGGTTAAAAGGCTATCGGGTGAATTCGGTGGCGGAGTTTATTCCCACCCTGAAAGAAGCCTTAAGCCAAGATGTGCCGACGGTCATTGATTGCCCTGTAGACTATGGCGAAAATCTCCGCTTTAGTCAAAAAGCTGGGGATTTGAGTTGTAAGATGTAGGTCATAAAACTGGCGTTTTCTGAGTGGAGTAGGGGCGATTCATGAATTGCCCCTACTTTTACAGCGCTTATTCTGTAATAAAGTACAGTAGATCAAAGTCCCCCTTCAGATCC
>NZ_JBKHHI010000462.1:0-4905 GCF_046539235.1 Coleofasciculus sp. | reverse complement strand
GCAAATAACCGATATTTGAGGGATTGGCATTGGTAAAGAGCCACACAAAGGAAAGGAAACTGTGTATTTCGCCATTGAGACTAGCGCACTTTAATCCAGGTTATACATCCTGGTTGATAGGTACTATGTAGGTGTTTAAAGTTTAGACATGTCCGGAAAAATGTAAATTTTATCAGGATTGACTGAGTAAAATTTACTTGGGCGAATGTCCATGTATCCCAGCGCTGAATCTTTAATTACAGCGCTAGACTTATAGCCTCCCCCCACCTTTAATTAAGGGTTGTGTTAAGGGTTTACTTTCAACGCCGACTTGCCAGCCTTTTGTTGCTTGACAAATCACACTTGAAAGGAATTAACCCTTTGGTAGTATTTTAGCACAGTAACATCCTCCCTGAAACGTGAGGTCAAACCTGCTGTAAATCCTTGGTTACTGATCACTCTATTCACTCTATGCTGAACCCGGTTGAAGCTGGGAAGTTTACACGCCTGTTACGGCGCTTTGCCTGTGCAGATCAGGAAATGACAGAAAACGAGTATCATGAGCCTCCCGCTCTATTTGACCCGACTTCACCGCCTCATAAAGAACAGTCAAAGCCTCAAGCTCTGATGTTTGATAACCTTTTATTTCCAGAATTTGGCGAATTAGCCCCTCAGAAGCAACGCTGAGGCAGCCGGTTTTAAGAGCCGATTGGACAAGAGTGCGAAGAATCATGGTAACCAAGCATTTGTAATCATAGGGGTACTCCTAACACTATCGACGATCTTCGCGTTAAAGACCTTGATAAGTGTCAGTTGCTTGGTGTGATTTTCAACACAATATAGAGTGATGTGTGTCACTCTAAAACCAACTTATCGCCTGTAGGCACCCCTGAACCCTAAAATTACAAGAATTGCTTATGTACTATCCTAAAAGCTTTTTGTTAAGAATTTGTAAAATTAGCACAGTTTTTTTGAAAAGAGTTTGTTAAAGTTAGTCGTGCCGCTAACTCCAGCCGCTCAATTATTAAGGAAATCAACAGACAGATGTTTGCGATCGCGCTCAAACAGGAGCAATACTCAACCTATATCCTCACCGCCCAAGACTCTCAGTCTCGGTTGGAAGTCGTTCCCGAACGCGGCGGTCTAATCTCTCACTGGAGTGTTCAAGGTCAGGACATCCTCTACTTCGATGCCGAACGGTTTCGAGACCCGACCTTGACTGTGCGAGGTGGTATCCCGATTCTGTTTCCCATCTGCGGCAACTTACCGGACAATACCTACACCCATCAGGGCAAACCAGATCAACTCAAACAGCATGGTTTCGCCCGCGATTTGCCCTGGCAGGTCACAGAACGGGTGACGAATGATTTGGTTAGCCTTACCCTAGTCTTGAATAGTAATGACCAAACTCGCGCTGTTTATCCCTTCGACTGGCAACTCACCTTCACGTACCAACTTCAGGGCAATACCTTGACACTAATCCAGCGCTATACGAATCAGTCGGCTGAGGTGATGCCCTTTTCGACAGGAGTGCATCCGTACTTCTTAACCTCAGATAAAACCCAACTCCAATTTGAGATTCCGGCTTCAGAGTATCAGGATCAGCTAACTGGACAAGTTTCCCCCTTCACGGGCGGCTTTGATTGGAGTAAGGATGAAATTGATGTCGCCTTTCGCCCACTCACGGGTCAATCAGCAACGGTGACCGACCAGCAACGGCGGTTAAAACTAACCCTGACCTACGGTGAACCCTACTCAACTCTGGTCTTCTGGACGGTTAAAGGCAAAGACTACTACTGTTTGGAACCCTGGAGCGCTCCCCGTAACGCCTTAAACACAGGAGACCATCTCACCAAATTGCCTCCTGGAGAGAGTTTGGAGACTTCGATCCAACTCAACGCCACTTTTTTTTGAAAAACCCTCTACATTTTTGGTGATTTCTGCTATTGTAGAAAACGGCGCTTGAAAACGCGCATGACTTTGGGTCGCTAGCTCAGCGGTAGAGCACTCGGCTTTTAACCGATTGGTCTTGGGTTCGAATCCCAGGCGACCCATTTTGTCATATTTATTTTTCTTTATAGTCAGGCACTGTGGAGTTGATAAAGAAGACTAATTTTAGAATCTTGACAAGATAATTTCCTATAAACTGAAAAATATCTTAAGATTATTCTAAGAATTAAGTTTCTAGAAACGACTAGCTGACAAAACACCTAAAGTTAGGAGGACTTTTTTATGGCACTCGTACCCATGCGGCTGCTTTTAGATCATGCGGCAGAGAATGGCTATGGCATTCCAGCATATAACGTTAACAACATGGAGCAGATCCTGGCAATTATGCAGGCTGCTGATGAAGCTGACAGCCCCGTGATCCTACAAGCCTCTCGCGGCGCTCGCAAATATGCAGGTGAGAACTTCCTGCGCCACTTGATCACGGCAGCAGTGGAAACTTACCCCCATATCCCCATTGCTATGCACCAAGACCATGGGAATGGTCCAGCTACTTGCTACTCGGCTATCCGCAATGGTTTTACCAGTGTGATGATGGACGGTTCGCTGGAAGAAGATGCCAAAACTCCAGCTAGCTTCGAGTACAACGTGAATGTCACGGCTGAAGTGGTAAAAGTTGCTCACTCTGTCGGTGTCAGCGTTGAAGGGGAACTGGGTTGTCTCGGTTCTTTGGAAACGGGGATGGGTGACAAGGAAGATGGTCACGGTGCAGAAGGTAAGCTGTCCCGTGAACAATTGTTGACTGACCCGGATCAAGCCGTTGAGTTTGTTGAGCGCACCCAAGTTGATGCTCTAGCCGTAGCCATTGGCACGAGTCACGGTGCTTACAAGTTTACTCGTAAGCCCACGGGTGAAATTCTTGCCATCAGTCGGATTGAGGAAATTCATAACCGTCTACCTAATACTCATTTGGTAATGCATGGTTCCTCCTCTGTACCTCAAGAGTGGCTGGATATGATCAACCAATATGGTGGTGCAATCCCAGAAACTTACGGTGTGCCTGTAGAAGAGATTCAAAAGGGCATTAAGAGCGGTGTTCGTAAGGTTAACATTGATACCGACAATCGTTTGGCAATCACTGCTGCAATCCGTGAAGCGGCTGCCAAAGATCCCAAAAACTTTGACCCGCGCCATTTCATGAAGCCTTCGATTAAGTACATGAAGCAGGTTTGCTCGGATCGTTATCAGCAATTCGGTACGGCGGGTAATGCTAGCAAGATTAAGCAAATGACATTGGATGAGTTTGCGGCTAAGTATGCCAAGGGCGAGTTAGCGGCTGTTACTAAGCAGACTGTAAAGGCTTAATCGTTGACCGGGTAACACCCATTTATAGCGAATCCCCCGTTAATAGGCGGGGGATTTTGCTGGTTGGGGAAGAGAAGATCAGTTAGACGCGCTGAAGATACTGATAGTTTTGGTTTTCTACACACTTACGTAACTCTTGCAGTTTTTTTAAGCGATAAGTAGCCTGTTGGTAGTCGGCTTTTGCAGCACAGGTTTCAAGCTGAGTTAGGACGACATTACTTTCGTCTGCGATCGCTTCCAGGAAAAATAGTCTGAGTTGGCGGCGATTCTCTTGATCTAACGGCACTAACGGTAATTTTTCTTCTTCTCCATCTATTTTTATTTTTGTTTCTAAGGATTGCCCAATTTTCGAGAAGGTTGATTGAGCTAACCATTCATAAATATTTTCTGATAATTCTACATACTCTGGTTCCTGATTATTAGCCGAGTAGAAAATAATATCTAACATAATCTAGTCTCCGTAAGCTGTCATGCATTTAAATTGGGTATTAGCAGCGAGCAAGATGCAAAGCCTGCGGCATGGCTTCGCTAAACGCACTACAAGGATTTTGCCATTCTTGACATTAAGGTTTAAATGCCGAACAGCTTATCATCAGACCAGTTTGTTGTCTTAGTCGCAGGATGAATCACCATGCGATCGCGTCATCATAATCAGTTGTCTTTTGAATACACAATCTGTTCACCTTGTCAAGGGTTACTAAATTAAACGCCCCAAGTGCTTCAAGATTCTCAACACTTCATAAAGATTGTTAAGATAGTGCGATCGCGTGGCAAACAAATCCGAAATTCCATACTGTTTGCCTAATGTTTTGATGAACAAAAAGCTGCTACCATTGGCTACCATACCATAGAGCGGTTGTTCTGAACCTGTAAGAGATCATCACCTGTCATCTCCAGGGGTTGTTCTCCCGGCAAGAATACCAGAATTAATCGCTCATCCGGGTCAATAAACCATCCTAACTGAGTACCGTGTCTCAGACAATGGAGGATATTTCTGATTACCTTTGTGGCATTCTGATCAGGGGAGAGAATTTCAATTGTCCAATCGGGAGAAAGCGCGAATACATTTTCGATTTCACCGTTAGCATCAATAGGTATTCGTTGCCATTGAAATACGGTAACATCAGGAACAATTGAACGCCCGCCAAAGGTGCAACGCAGTTCAGGAAAAGCGAGGACAATTTGCGACTCTTCAGCGACGTGGTTTATCTTATTACAAAGTTGAAACTGTAGGCGAGAGTGTTTGCCTTGGCGCATTGGTTTTTGGTAGATGCGACCATTAATAAATTCACTGGCAGGTTTTGTCTCTGGCTGGTTGAGGAATTCGGCTAAGGTAATGGTTTGATCTAGAGTCGTTGTCATGGTTGCGAGTCGCCTCCTTCCAGGCTAATTCCAGTGTTTCTTGGACTTGACGGAATGCCGTAATATCGTCTCCAAGAGATTGTCTATTTTATCGCGCCCTCATCCACATAACCCGTAGGGGCGGGTTTAGGGACTAACCTTTGGCATATAACCGCTAACTGTTGTACCAAACCCGCCCTCCCCCAGCCGTGCGATCGCTTAATATCAATAATGGCGCAATCCTTGTAGTGCGTTTAGCGAAGCCATGCCGCA
>NZ_JBKHHI010000461.1:0-4909 GCF_046539235.1 Coleofasciculus sp. | reverse complement strand
GTTGACAGGAAAATTCCCATGTAGGGGCGGGTTTAGGAACTCAATGAACGGGTAAATCAATACATTTCAGACAAAACCCGCCCTTCAACGGTATTGAACCTAACCGATAACCTCAATTCAAAATCCACCCCTTACGGTTAAGAAGAGGGCGGGTTTCGTTGTTTTATTTGGGGTGTGTCTACCGATTTAATCCCTAAAGAAAGCCCCTACATATTGGGGTGCGATCGCGGGTGGTGGGAGAAAAGCTGTCATACATTTAAATTGGGTATTAGTAGCGAGCAAGATGCAAAGCCTGCGGCATGGCTTCGCTAAACGCACTACAAGGATGCTCGTCATTATTGACATTACGGTTTAAATGCCGAACAGCTTATCATGAACAGTTTGCTAAACTAAGGTTAACAAATAAACAACAACAGATGGTTACAGGTGTAGGAATTACAGACACTATAAAAAGCTTAAACGATCTGCGGGTGCGTTGTAATTTACGTCAGGCGGACAATGATCGCTTTTTCAGCGAGTGGGTTAACAATTTACCTGAACTCGACGAACGAGAACAGGCGGGTGTTGCTCGGATTAAGCAACGCTATGATTATCATCGCGGCGATGGTTTGTTATTGGAAGGTACAATTAATCTGGTGGTCGTTTCGCCACTATTGGAACTTGCCGGGTTTCTTGATCCGCCTTTCCGCATTCGTTCGCCTTATGGGGTTGGATTAGAACTGGATGATCCTGAAGAAACGATTCGCGGTTTTATTGATACGCTAGTTGTACAAGAACAACTTTGGATCTTGGTGATTGAGTCAAAGCGAACCAGTATTCCGGTTCCGGCGGCTTTACCGCAGTTATTGGCTTATATGTTAGCGAGTCCCCAGAGGGGGAGTTCAGTGTTTGGTATGGCGACAAATGGGGATGAGTTTGTGTTTTTAAAGCTTAGTCAAGGAGATAATCCAGAGTATGATGTATCACGGACTTTTTCGCTGTTTCCCAGGCGACATGAGTTAGGTGAGGTTCTACGGATTTTGAAGCGTTTGGGACAGGCGGTAATGGAATGAGAGCATTTATCGGGTCTTCCAGACAAGCGTGTGCTAAACTATCAGCTTGAGCGAGTTCATAACGCTCACCACACAAGGACTGTAGCGCCTAAGTCCATCAAAATGACTTGAAATATGGGAAGAAATGGCTAAAGCTCTTACTGTTCAATGTTCGGACTAATCAAACTAACAATTTAGCACACTAAGTACGGAAGACCCGAAATAGCTAAAACCGACTCAGATTTTGACAGAATTCGGGAAGATCAGCGGTTTCAAGCTTTGATAGATGGCTAAAAGGGAGAGTCTCAGTTGAGTAAAGGGCGACCCGATCAAATTGAGTGGACACCGTTGTGGATTGGTGCAAGCGGGTCGCCCCTACAATGTGCTATATTCCTTGGAGCGATCGCGTCCTATTTCTACTCAGGTTTTCGACCTATAATGGTACGGTGTCGCGGGTCACTCGCCACGGTGACACTATGTTCAAATCCCACCCTCTGCTTCAGTCTTTCCACATCCAAGGTGTAATAATCATCTGACCAAGGTTCAGTGCTTTTCATTAAGGTAAACAGTACAGGTGACAAATTTTGGATGACGGGAGATTTAGGATTATTATCGACCATCGCAACATAACCCCCAACTTGCCGAGCTGGGTGTTTCATCACATTATAAATCGGCTTCGTCTGAATCAGAACGTTGACCAATCGGGAAAGAAGGTCATCACCCACCCAATCGGGTTTGATTTTGTCACCTATCAACGCACATCCCTCACAATTGCAATTTTTTTATTCTAATGCTTCAAAACTAAGCGATAGCGCGGTTTACCATGGCGCAGCTTTTCCATCGCTTCATTCACCTGCTCAAAGCTGAAGGTTTCCGTAATCGGTTCAACACCCTGTCGTGCGGCGAAGTCGATCATTTGGGAAATCGTTGCTGGACTCCCCACTGGACTAGCTGAAATTGACTTTTGACCAGCAATCATGGGGAAAAGCTGGGTGGATAGGGGATTGGGTATTACTCCAACAAAGTGTAACCGACCTTTGGGACGTAATGCAGCAATGTAAGCGTCCCAATTGAGGTCAGCACAAGCCGTGGAGAGAATAAAATCAAAGGAATTCTGCACTGACTCCAATGCTTTGGGATCGCTAGAATTGATAAAATGAGTTGCTCCCAATTCCCGTGCTTCTGCTTCTTTGTCAGGACTACTGGAAAACGCCGTTATTTCACACCCCCACGCCTGGAGGAAACGTAGCGCGATATGACCTAATCCACCAATACCAATCACGCCAACGCGATCGCTGGGTTTAATGTCAAACTGAACAATAGGGTTAAATACGGTAATCCCGCCGCAGAACAAAGGACCTGCAGTAGCGGGATTTACTGCATCGGGGAGGGGAAACACCCAACTATGATCCGCGCGAACCTTATCCGCGAATCCACCATGACGACTGACAATTGTCCCTTCTGCGTTCGAGCAAAGGTTGTGATTCCCTGACATACACCATTCGCAATTCATGCAGGAACCCGAAAACCATCCTAATCCAACTCGTTGTCCTAGGTTGAGCGTGGTGACTTTATCACCCAATGCGGCAATTGTACCAACAACCTCATGACCTGGAACAAAAGGATATTCAGTGATTCCCCACTCGTTGTCCAGCATACTCAGGTCACTGTGACAAATCCCACAATACTCGACATTAATCTCTACGTCTTCATCGCCGAGATTACCCGGATCATACTCAAAGGGTTGGAGTTTTCCTCCAGGTTCATGAGCGGCATAAGCTTTGATCATCGTGAAATCTGTAATAGGTGCTGTTGATCATTTTAAGCCTGACAGGTTGTGTTCCAGGTTACGGATGTAGAGATTTCCATCGGTCAAGATATACTAGACGGATAAGTTGACTATTTCCCTGGTGATGTCTCTTCCCTTTATCCCTAAGTCGAATGCCACTGACTGGTATGTTGGTGGGCAATGCCCACCCTACGGTATATCAAAGGTTTCGGTGATTCCCTAATGCAAATTTTCAGTGCCATTAATCCCTAAGTCCCCTTCATACTAATGGAACAGGACGTTTTCCGCGAACTTGCTAACAGGCTGCGCTCGGCGATTGGGTTGCTGGATGGGGAACAAAATGCCCAACTCCGCCAAGACGCGATCGCACTGTGTGATTATCTGGAGAATCCGATTTTCCGTATCGCTGTTTTTGGTCCCTTTAATTATGGGAAATCAACCCTACTCAATGCTTTATTGGGGAAACGTACCCTACCTATCGATTTAATCCCCACCACAGGCGCGGCGATTCATATCTGCTACGGGAACGAGTTACACACGCGCATTACCCTCAGCAATGGTCAACAAATTAGTGAAAATGGTACTGATATTCTGAAACAGTTTGCCATTTTAGATGACCAACGGCGGATGCGGGAGGATGTAACCAATGTTGAGGTCTTTTGTCCCCATCCGTTCCTGAAAACGGGGGTAGAATTGCTGGATTTACCGGGAACGGATGATCAGGAAGCCCAGGATGCTTTAGTTCGGGATCAACTGCTCACCGCTGATTTAATTGTACAGGTGCTCGATGGTCGTAAATTGATGACATTAGGGGAACGAGAACACCTGAGAGATTGGTTATTGGATCGGGGAATTACTACGGTTATTTTTGTGGTAAACTTTCTGAATTTATTGGAACCCGATGAGCAGAAACAAGTCTATAACCGTTTGCTGTTTGTGGCGGAAAGTTTCCGATCGCAACTGCCGAATAATATCAGTAATATCTATCGCGTCGATGCTCTCCCCGCCTTACGCTATCGACTCAAAGGCGATACCGCCGCCGCCCAAACTACGGGCTTAGATATGCTGGAATCGGCGCTGCAAAGCATTGTCGCCACGCGCCATGAGAACCTCGCCATCCGCTTTCCCCGTGTGGAAGCGATCGCGTCTCAAATCCAACAGGCTGCAACCGCTAAAGTTCAAGCCGTTTCTGCTGAAATTACGGTGGCTCAACAAAAGCATCAAAGTAAAATAGAGATTAAACAAAAAGCACAGAACCTAATCCAAAAAGGATTCGCCGTCAGTGTGTCTGATTTCCAAGGATGGCTGTATTTACCTAAACTTTTAGAACGCTATCAATCAGAACTGGTTTCAGCGCTACAACAGGGTACATTTAATTTATGGGAACAAGGCGGTTTTAAAGCGGCGATTCAGGAACATCAACAGGGAATTGTTAAATGGGTGCATCAAGCCAGTGAATTTTTCGATCGCCAACCCCCGACTGATTTGACGATTCCCTTTCCTAAACCCCCAGAAGTCAAGCTTCCGGAACCCCCACCCCAAGCGAAGGAAACTAAGGGCGTTACTCCAGTTGCGATCGCGACAGGATTGGGTTGGGTATTTGGTGGACCCGTTGGCGCGGCGGTTGCGGGTGGAGCGACGTATTTGTTAAACAAAACTCCCAGCGATTCTGCACCGCCAAAGTCTTCAATGTCATACCTAGAACAAGTGACTCAAGCGTACACCAATGCGGCGACAGAGTACCTAACTTGTTTTAGCCGCGAGGCGGTTTCCTCGCTGGAAGCGTATGAGAAATTGGCGGAAACGGTGATTAATGTTAATTTGACTAATGAACCGTTAAAACTGACAATTGAGCATCATCAGTTACAGTTGTTGCAAAATGTTTTAGATAATTTGGAGCAAGAATTAGAGCGGATGAGGTTAGCCCTGAACTTAAGTTCGGGCTAAAAGCTAAAACCCGTTAAAACTGGTTCAAATTCTTTAATGGAGTAAGCTTTAGCTTACTTAAGCTTTTAGCCGGAAATTTATTTCCCGGCTAGAGGTTAAATTTAGCTGAATAGCAACGTTATCGGAGCAAGTCGCCCTGAAC